>CAYSMG010000006.1:11805-18525 GCA_964432045.1 uncultured Eggerthellaceae bacterium | reverse complement strand
CCTACAACCCTCCGGTTAACAGCCGGATGCTCTGCCGTTGAGCTACCGAGGAATGAAGCGCCTCATAAAGCGCGCAAGTGAGTATTATACATATTCAGCGCAGCAGCGCAAGCAGGAATTCTGTACAGCTTTTGCTTGCAGCTTTTGCTTGTTTCTTAGCGCTTTCTCAGGCTCTCAGCGGCTTCTTAGCCCCCTCGCACCCACCCTTCATATATCTAAGCTGCCTCACAACCCTCAGTTCACCACATCTTTGCACTGCTTCATTCTTATAAGCCAACAGAAAGACCTAGACGCGAACTGCCACATCTTCCAGAGGAATACCTGCCTGGAGGAGGGCTCTTTGTAATTCGGGTGGCAGTGCCGTGCCATCTTGGGTAGTAAATACCAAGCTGCACCCATACTGCTTAGCAAGAGGTAAGAGCCTGCTGAGCTCGCCAAAATCAGCCCTTAAGCTCAGTGCGGGCTTGCCCGATATCATAACAAGGGCTTTTTCGAGAAGCTTTTCATCTTGCAGAGAGATACACAGGGGAAAAGGAGAGCTTTCCTCTAATTCTTCAATGAGTTCAAGACAAAGCTCATCTGCTTCATGCTCTGGAAGCTCTGTCTTATGTAGGTCAAGCTCTACCAGCTGTGCCTCATTATCTATAGCATCGCTCACTTCATCGAAGAGGGTATCGGTGTCCTTCTCACATGCAGCACAGGCTGCATCACCTTGCAGGTCGTCTCCTATAAGGGACACGTATTCCAAAGACCTGTCTTCTTGGATAAGAGTTTCACCCCGCGATGAGCACGCCCGCCAGGTGGCAAGATAGCTATGAGGCCGGGGGCAGACATATTCTTCTATCAACAAAGCAAGATCTGCGGTAAAGGTAGGGTTGGTGCCGCAGCATCCCCCCACAATACTTGCGCCCGCATCTAAAATGGCCCGCATATAGTCTTTAAATTCCCCAGGCGTGACATCGTAGATAGTTTTGCCGTTCTCAAGACGTGGCATACCAGCATTGGGTCGCACCGCCACCGGACAGCGTGCGGCGCAAAGAAGCCTTTTTACCACGGACAAAAGCTCTTTTGGTCCCAGTGAGCAATTAACCCCCACCACCTGAGCGCCCAGAGCAGAAAGGGTGGCTGCCACTACCTCAGGAGGTGTGCCAAAGAGACTGCGGTGATTTTCCTCATAGCTTACCGAAGCGATAATGGGCAGATCGCAGGCTGCTCGTGTTGCCAAAAGAGCCAGCTTTGCCTCACGAAGATCGGTCATGGTTTCTATGGTGATAAGATCGGCTCCTGCCTGGGCTAAGGCCTTGGCCTGCTGGGAAAAAAGCTCGTAGGCACGCTGGGAGGAAAGATCCCCAAAGGGTTCAAGCAAAGTCCCTAAAGGACCCATACTTCCCGCTACATAGCGCGCCTTTGAACTTCGCGCGCACTGCACTGCTGCAGCACACAAGTCCTCTACCTTTGCGACTCCCTTTAGTTTAAGTTCATTTGAACTAAAGGTATTAGTGGTGACCATCTGGGCTCCAGCCTGCACATATTCACTATGTACGCGCTGGACAATCTCGGGTTGCTCTAAGCAGGCAAGATCAGGAAGTCGTCCGCCATCGGCAGCACCGTAGGCCTGTAACTGCGTACCTATGGCTCCGTCTTGAAGCAAAAGAGCCTGACCGCGAAGCACCTGTTCAAGATAGTTATCGGCAATACGCAGTCCTGCTAAGGGGTCAGGCAGGGGCGATTTATCGGGACAATGAAGTGCCTCCCAGGCGCTATAGCCAGAAAGCCCTGGATCGACTCCCTTGAGCTGTGTCATATAAATTTCCCCTTCCCTAGCAGTTACTTAAAGCTACTTAAGAGCTCTAAGACTTACTCAAGAGTGCCCTATATTTATCCTTGCACCAAGTCAGATGGGTAAGATAGGCGCTCTCAGAGTAAAAGCGATGGCTTTCAAAATTTTCTCATTATACGAAGCCCAATTATACGAAGCCCGGTCTTAGTCAATTGCTTCGCCTGTGCGTATCCGCAGTAAATCACCGGGTAGAAGGGCTAAGGGGGAAACAAAGCGATACCGTGCCATAGAGCGATTCGCCACTTCAACCACCTGCTCCTGAGGATGCGGCTTATCCTCACTTGGTTCTGGTTGCCAGCGGAGATTTCGTACCACAAGCTTTGCTAGAGGCTTGTGCGGACACAAAACTTCAAGCTCATCACCCTCGCAAAAGCGGTTTTGGCAAAGCACCTCCACCTGCCAGAGTTGCTCTGACCCAAGATCTTTGGAACGCGCGCAGTCTTCTTCAAGAGGTCTACAAGAACTCACTGTTGCCACATGTAGACATTCTTTTATATAACCATCGCGTTCAAGTCTTTGTGAGGGCTGACCAAAGTAAAAGCCGGTGCCATAGGGACGGTGAGAAATGGCAAGCAGGTCGGGATAAACCGCATCAGGTGCAGCTCCATCAAGCACCGCCCGATAGGCATGCACCACACTTGCCACGTAGAAGGCCTTTTTATTACGGCCCTCAATCTTAAAAGAAGCAATGCCGGCCCGACGCAGTTCGTCAAGGTGATCTAGCATGCATAAGTCCTCAGCATTAAAAACATAACTGCCCTTGACATCCTCTTCTATAGGAAAGTATTTTTCTGGGCGACTTTCCTCTACCAAGGCATAACTCCAGCGGCAAGACTGGGCGCAATAACCCTTATTGCCCGAACGTCCGGTCATAGCTGCCGAAAGCAGGCAGCGACCTGAAACCGCCACACACATTGCCCCGTGCACAAAGACTTCAAGTTGCAGATCAGGCGGCGTATTTGCCCTCATGCTTGCAATTTCTTCTAGGCTCATTTCCCGTGCACAAACCACCCGTTTTGCGCCCATTTCATACCAGCGAGTGGCAGCAGCAGCATTACACACGCCTGCCTGCGTACTGATGTGTAAAGCCACCTGAGGGGCATGTTTTTGAGCAAGGGAAAAGGCTCCCAGGTCGCTTACGATAAAGGCATCTACCTGCGCGCTTGCTAATGCCTCTAGATAAGCCGGCAGTGCAGCTATGTCATGGGAATCCATGAGGGTGTTAAGCGTGACATATACCCTCACCTGTGCCTCATGAGCAAATTGAACTGCCTTGGCGATATCTTCTAAGGAGAAGTTATCGGCACGCTGACGCATACCGAACCTATCACAACCCAAATACACCGCATTCGCACCGAAGCGAAGTGCAGCCTCAAGCTGAGTCCAGCCTCCTGCTGGCGCTAAAAGCTCAGGTACTGTAGATTCGCAGGCCCGAGATACTGAGTGCTTTTCTTCTTCGTGCGCAGATGCCACCCAGGTCTCCTACTCATCACCAAGTCGGGCCACAATTCCACCCACCAAGGTGCAGAAGTTACTCTGAGCACACCGGGCAACTTCGAAAACCTCAACGTCGGAGGGACTTACCCCTTCAATGCCGCAGGCCATATTTGAAACTAAAGAGATTCCTAAAACCCTCATGCCGACATGGCGGGCTGCAATAACCTCTTCCACTACCGACATGGCAACGGTATCGGCCCCCCAAATGCGAAAAGCACGAATTTCTGCCGGGGTTTCAAAGCTGGGACCTAAAAGACCCAGATACACACCCTCTTGCACCGAAATTCCTTCGTTCTCTGCAACTTCATGGGCCAGTCTGCGCAGATCTGGGTCATAGGCATCAAGCATCGAGAAAAAGCGCATGGCTATTTCATCAGGCTCGATCCCCACAATGGGGTTGCGCCCCGTAAAGTTGATGTGGTCGCTCATAATACAAAAGTCACCCACCCGGTAAGACTCGTTAATGGCACCAGCTGCATTGGTAGTGATAAGAGTCTTGATACCGAGACTGTGCATCAGCCAAATAGGAAAGGCGACCTCTTGGGGCGTATTACCTTCGTAGCCATGCAGGCGCCCCTGCATGGCTAAGACCTCTTGACCTTGAAGGACCCCTGCAACAAAACGCCCCACGTGACTCGGTGCAGTAGAAGTCTTCATATGAGGAACTTCACCAAAAGGGATGCAGATGGCATCTTCGATCTGGTCTGCCAAAGGACCAAGGCCAGAACCTAAAACAATGCCAATTCTCGGTTTTCTGTCGGCGAGCTTTTTACTAAGTACGATCTGCGCTTCGCTCAGCGCGGCCTTGAGTGCATTAGTCTTTGTCATACTTCCACCCTTTCAAAAAACAAGTTGCTATATTCCTTAAGGCCAGTTCACAGCTTGGCACCTATGGTAACACCCAATAAAAGAGCTTGACACATCATCCGATTCTCATAATTTGGCGGGCAAAATCAGCCAGCCGACAGCTGACAGACTAAAACACGCGGGCGCTGGGTGAGATCATTCACAATACGCACCGAAGCAAATCCTGCTTCACGAGCAAAAGAAGCCGCACTCTCAAGATGTCCCTCATACAGCTCACAGACAAAGCTTCCCTGCGAAGAAAGGGCTTTTTTAGCCCAACTTAACAAGGGACGAAAAAGATCAAGCCCGTCTTCGCCCCCATCAAGGGCACTGGCTGGCTCAAACTGACTTACCTCATATGGAAGATCTTGTAAGAGGAAGTGCGGGACATAGGGCGGATTGGAGACCACTAGGTCAAACTGACCCACAAGATCATTCGGCAAAGCCTCTCCTAGATCCCCCTGAAAAAGCGAAATACGCTGACTAAGACCAAGCGCCTCGACATTTTCACGCGCAAGATCTATTGCGGTTACAGAAATGTCGCTGGCAAAAACCCGTAGATCAGGGCGTTCAGAAGCAAGGGCACAGGCAATACAGCCCGAGCCGGTACAAATATCAGCAACTAGGTAGGAAGCCTCAGCAACTTCATCAGCTTTTGCCTCCTGCTTACTCCATATCCCCTCGCGCTTCTTCTGCGCAGGAAGACAGGCCAGCGCCTCGCTGACCAAGACCTCGGTTTCAGGACGAGGAATTAAGACCCCTTCCCTCACCTTGATTTGCAGGTAACGAAAGGGAGCCTCGCCCGTTATGTATTGTAGGGGCTCACCCTTCCCCCTGCGTTCAACAAAGCCATGCAGGCAATCAAGCTCACTTTTATCTAAGGGGCGATCAGGGTAAAGATACAGATCAATCCGTTTTAGCCCACAGGCAGCAGAAAGCAGCCACTCAGCTGAAAGGCGGGGTGATTCATCGCCCTTACGCTGCAAATAGCCGCACATCCAGTCAAGCACAGATTTAAGCGTCCAAGTATTCGATTGGCTCATGAAAACTCCTGCTGCAGCTTATATGTAGAGCACCTCTGTTTCAAAGCGAAAACTGAGGTTTTAAGCTTACACCGTCTGCTCAAGCTTGCGGGCACGATCGGCCGCTTGCAGAGCAGTAATGAGTTCTCCCAGTCCATCGCCCAATAAAACAGCGTTATAGGTGGAGTTGTAGCCAATACGATGATCGGTAACGCGGTCTTGCGGGCCATTGTAGGTACGGATCTTTTCCGCACGATCACCAGAACCTATCTGAGCCAGACGCTCGGCGCCTTCAGCAGCCTGCTGTTCGGCCAAGAGCTTTTCGTACAGACGCGCACGCAGCACTGCCATAGCAGCAACTTTGTTTTGCAACTGGCTCTTTTGATCCTGCGACTGTACCACCAAACCACTTGGTAGGTGGGTAATACGCACGGCCGAGTCGGTGGTATTCACGCACTGGCCACCCGGACCACCGGCACGGTACACATCGATGCGCAGATCGTTTTCGTTTATTTCTACGTCAATCTCGTCAGCTTCCGGAAGGACAGCCACTGTTGCGGTAGAGGTATGGATGCGCCCCTGACTTTCGGTCTTAGGAACGCGCTGTACCCGGTGCACACCACTTTCGTACTTCATCATGGAATACACCTTGTCACCTTTTACCTTGAACTGAATCTCTTTAAAGCCACCCGCTTCAGAAGTGGATATGTCTAAGGTTTCGGTCTTCCAACCCTGGGCCTGGGCAAAGCGTTCGTACATCTTATACAGATCCCCAGCAAAGATGGCTGCCTCATCCCCACCAGCCGCTGCGCGAATTTCAACAATGATGTCTTTTTCATCGGCTGGATCTGCAGGAATAAGCATGAACTTAATATCTTCTTCCAGCTGGGGCAAACGCGCTTCAATCCCTGCTATCTCTTCTTGGGCAAACTCTTTCATATCGGTATCAGCAAGCATTTCCTTTGCAGCTGCGAGATCATCTTCTGCCTGCACAAATTCGCGCGCCTTTTTCACCAGAGGACCCTGGTCGGCATACTCTTTAGCCAAACGGTTATATTCCTTTTGGTTGGAAAGCACCGATGGATCGCCCATCTTGGCCTGGAGCTCTTCGTAGGCCTCGATGATCTTAAGCAATTTGTCATGCATGCTTGTTTCCTGCATAGCGCAACGCATCCTTCGATAAGTAGTGTTTTACCCGCAAAGGCACAGAAGGGTCAGGGGCGAAAAACCTGCGACCCCTGCGCTTTTTTGTGCCTTGTGTTTCGCATCTTGCATAAAGTAGCTTTATAGGAGGCTATAAGCTACGTTTTTTGCGACCGCTCATTATATAGCAATGGCTTCCTAAAGAGAAAGTGCCTCGGCTGCTTGTTCGGCACAAATTGCGCCATCGGATACTGCAGTAACCACCTGACGTAAGACCTTGGTGCGTACATCCCCTGCTGCCCACACACCCGCACAGCTGGTAGCACCTGTTTCATCGGCTATGATATAACCTGCCTCATCAAGCTCTAAGGC
>CAYSMG010000006.1:7760-11705 GCA_964432045.1 uncultured Eggerthellaceae bacterium | reverse complement strand
ATACAGGGCATCGGCGACAGCCGTGTTTCCGCCACCTACCACCGCAACCCTCTTATTGCGGAAGAAATTTCCATCGCAGGTTGCACAGTAGGACACACCTTTGCCTGTAAGTTCTTTCTCCCCTGCTACTCCAAGCTTGCGCGGACGTGCCCCAGTAGCCACAATTACCGCTCGGGCTGCATAGCTTCCAAAGGGGGTACTGAGTTGCTTCGGCTCGGCCTGAACATCAAGCGCCGTCACTTCCTCGGAAAGAGTACGCACCCCAAAGCGATCCGCCTGGGCCTTCATATCCATTGCAAGCTGAAAACCTTCCGTTCCCTGGGGAAAGCCCGGATAGTTTTCCAGCTGTTCTGTTTGTGCCAGCTGACCACCAGCGGATATACGCTCAAAAACAGCTACCTTCATACCCGCACGAGCCGCATACAAACCAGCAGTTAAACCCGCTGGTCCTGCCCCAATGACCGCAATATCCAATACCTCTCCCCCTTCGGTATCAGCGCTCTTTTGCTCATTGGCACAGACTTCGACTTCCTTCTCACTTTGGGAATCACCACTGTTCTGAATAAGAGTGCGGTTCTGATTTTCGCCTCTATCTTGCATTTCGGCATCCTTTTACTTAGCAGTAGTCGTCTGTATATCCTACACCCTCACCCGCTTCTGCGAAACCAAATCGCATTGATACGGATAGGTAGCAAAGCTAAGTTCTCCCCCTAGCTAAATCCCCTCCCTTAACTTGACTTTAAGTAAACCACGCCTGCAAGTGTGAGTCTAATGTTGGCTTTATTTTGTCTTTACGCCAAGGTTTTCTTTCAGAAGCGCTCTGTTAGAATTGGCAGCTATCTGCACCGCCTTTTTTGGCGTAGGGGGAGTGCGCTTTTAGCTGTGCTGAAGTAGGGAGGATAAACACCCTTCCCTAAACCATGCTTTTTGAAATGCAGCAGCTTAGAAAGCGTAGGTTCAAGTAGGCACTATGTGCAAGCTCGCATTAAGTGGGGTACAAGCTTATGATGATTATCACCGACAGCGCATCTGATATTCTTCAGGATGAAGCCGATGCGATGGGTATCCATCTTGTGCCCCTTGATATTTTCTTTGGGGGACAACATTTCTTACGCAATACCGAAGAACTCTTTGATCATTTCTACGACCTTTTAAAAGAGCGGGAGGACTTTCCCACCACCAGCCAACCGGCCCCCGATGCCTACTGTGGTCTCTATGCCCAAGCACAGAAAGCAGAAGAAGAAGTGCTGGTCATTTGCCTATCAGGAGCTTTATCGGGAACCGTAGAATCGGCGCGGATAGCCGCCCAGCTTTCGGGTTATGCAGAGCACATCCACATCATGGATACCCGCCATGCCATTGCCTCTCAACGCCTTATGGTAGAAGAGGCCGTGCGCATGAGAGATGAGGGGGCACAAGTTGCAGAAATTCTTGCACGCCTTGAATGGCTGCGTGACCACATTCGTATTTGCGGTGTCTTAGACAAGCTTGAGTATCTTCGCCGAGGTGGTCGCATACCTGCCGGCCTTGCCAAGGTGGGCGACCTCTTAAGCATTAAGCCAGTGGTGGTCGTAGATAATGGCGAGGTAGCACCCATGGCAAAGGTACATGGTCGTCATGCCGGAGAAAAGCGTCTGCTGCAGGAATTTGAAAACCTCCCACGCGATATGAACTGGCCGGTGCTCTTCTTGTATTCAAGGGGACGGCGCTTTGTCGATGCCTTTGCCGCAGAATTTCGTGAGCGCTTTTCCATAGAGGAAAGCGATACTCGCACCATCCAAATTGGACCCACCATTGGGGCTCACCTTGGGCCAGACTGCGTGGGTCTATGCTTTGTTTCACAAAAGCTCCTCCCCTAGGCAGCTGCACAGGGGAAGGTGTAGGCGTATGACACCCTGCCCTAGAGATATCCTAGAGACATCCTAGAGATAATACACACCCGTAAGCTGCCAGAAGGGCACACTAATCAAGAGGCCCAGTAAACAAATCAGCATATATATCCCACAGTAAGCCGCCATGGATGAATGCTTGACCATCTTCCCATCGACTGAATAGAAAGCCGAGAGATAGATGGGGTTTTGATAGAGCATGAACCAGGGGTTGACCATGGTGTATACCGTAAAGCCCACTATCCAGGGGTTAATACCCAAAGAGGTAGCCATCGGTGCCATAAAGGCCATGAAGATATTTACGTAGGCCATTTCTGACACAATGATAAAGCGCAGTGCAAGTGTTATAAGCCCAATGCCCAACACGAAGGCAAAGGGCGAGAAAGAAAGCTGCTCCATGAAGGGGCTCACCAGTCCTACTACCCACTCATCAATACCGGTGTAGGAAAAGACCGAAGCCAAGCCCATGGTGGTTCCAATAAAGAGAAGGCTTTGCCAATTCATGTCAGCGGTGAATTCTTTCAGGGAACAAACCCCACAAGCTAAAAGCAATGCGGTGCCCCCTAAGGCAACGGCGGCTGCCGGAATACCCGTCACCGGCTCGAGTATCCACAGAGCTACGGTCAATACGATAATGACCAGCATTTTCTTCTCGCGCAGGCTCATAGGCTCGGTATTTTTATGCGGATTAGAAATGCTTTGTTCCGTCTTTTTCTTATCCCGCTTCTTCTGGCGCTCTTCCTTTGGACCGTACAGAAAAACAATGGCACAGTAGTTCAGCAGCGAAACCACCAAAAACCAAGGCAAGGCCGCTAAAAACCAATTCACCATGTTGAAGCGCGACTGAATATCATCGGAATAGAAGGCCAGAAGCGCATAGCCAATAACCGAGGCACTTATTATGGCAGGCCCAATGGTACGCACTCCGGTAAGGGTAGCGAGAAAGAGGCCGTTCATCTGCTTGCCCTTGCGTTCATAACCCATAGAGTCGCCAATACTCATAGCAAGCGGGGTGAGCACCGCAAGTTTTGCTGACATGCTGGGGATGAATGGTCCTAAGACCGTACCTGAAGCAATAAGTGCTAGGGACTGTGCTTTGAAACGCGGTGGGAAGAGGCTTAGAACCCCACGCGCAATGCGCATAAGCAATCCGCTTTCCTTCATCCCCACGCCAAGACCAAAGGCAGCAAGCAAAAGCCACCAGGTCTCACTGGAAAACTGAGAAAAGACAGTCGTGGCTGGAACATCCGCCACAGCAATAAACAAAACCGCCATGATAAAGGCGGTGACCATCTCGGGAAGTACTGCAACTACCCACCAAACAATTGCCCAAACGAGAATGCCTAAAGCCTGTGCTGCTTGGGTGCTCAAACCGAAGGTCGGCAAGATGAAGGCAACAGCAATCCCTAAGATAATTCCGACAAGCGCTACGAGCCAAACCACCTTTCTCTTCATAGCCGCCCCCTCAGATTGGCTCGCTCTCTCTTCTCGCAATGGCCCTATTATCCTCCTTTTAGGAAATTTGGGAGCAATTATTTAGGAAGCAGAAACAGTAGCTGAAGAGCCTGAAGTAGTGTTAGAGCGCAGCACGCTGATCTATTCGAGTGAGCGAGAGAAGTTTTAAGGCGGATGCATCCTCTTGAGTAAGAAAAAGACGTCTTTGTTCATCTTCGATACAGGCCTGAAGCAAAAGATCGGGCCGCAGGCTGCCGGTGGGCTTTGCCTCAAGTTCAAAACGAACACAGCTCCCCTGAAGATCCATTTCGCCCAGTAAATAATCGGCCACTCGTAGAAGCTTCTCTTTTTTCTTCCGTATGACCTTGATCTGATGAGGTGGAATAAGCCCCTCAAAGGGCTCGCGCGAAAGATGGGCCTCGTAGGTGCCTATAGGATAGGCGACCGAAGCTGCCGCATCGCGCGGTTCAATATAGTAACAAGCAGATGGGTAGAGATCTTTTACACTTGCCTGCTGCAGGGCCTTGAGCACTTCGCTTGGCCGCACATAGTCTTTGAGTTGCACATCAAATATCTCCTTGGTGCCGCCCACCCCTACTGG
>CAYSMG010000006.1:2873-7660 GCA_964432045.1 uncultured Eggerthellaceae bacterium | reverse complement strand
GGAATTTGCCCATCCCACTGAAAGGGAGTCTGAGCCTTTGGCACAAACAAGGCCACCGAAACACTCATACGAATACTTCCCCGCAGCTTGGGTTCTACCCTGCTTTTTGCCCGATCATAGGCGCGCTGAGCCAGACTGGCGATGCCCTTGATGTCCTCGTCGGTCTCAGTGGGAAGTCCAATCATAAAATACAGCTTGCAACGTCGCCAACCTGCGCTAAAGGCCGCATCGATGGCGTCAAATAGGTCCTGTTCGCTGACATTTTTGTTTATCACGTCGCGCAGGCGCTGGGTGCCAGCCTCGGGAGCAAAGGTAAGCCCTCCCTTTTTCTGGCCTGCCACAAGTCCTGCCACATTCACCCCAAAGGCATCTAAGCGCTGCGAAGGCACCGAGATGCGCACACCTTTGCCATCGAGGGCCTCATTTAGCTCGGTAAGAATTGAGGTAATTTGAGAGTGGTCGGTTGAAGAAAGCGAGGTAAGGCTTAGCTCATCGTAGCCCGTTTGATCAAGGCCGCATAAAACCGAAGAGACGATATTTTCGGCTGAACGTTCGCGCACCGGACGATACATCATCCCCGCCTGGCAAAAGCGGCAGCCACGGGCGCAACCACGCAGCACCTCCACATTAAGTCGATCATGCACTACTTCGGTAAAGGGAACAATACAGGGTTCCCAGGCGCTACTTTGGGCAAAGTTACTAAAGAGGCGCTTCTGGATTTGCTGGGGAACCTCAGGTCTCAGTGGTTCAAGCCAGAAACCACTTTTTTGCGCCTCTTCTTCGCTGCGAACCCGGTAGAGGGAAGGCACATACCAGCTCTCCTCTTGAGAGAGCGCAAAAAGAATCTCGGCACGAGATGCCCCTTCAGCCTTAAGCTTGCGTATGAGAAGCAAACCTTCGGGCAGGACTTCTTCGCCTTCGCCTATATTGAAGGCATCAAAGAAGGGAGCTAAGGGTTCAGGATTAAAGGCGCAAGGACCACCCCCTAGGATAAAGGGCAGATCCTCACCACGATCACTTGCCCGCAGGGGAAGGCCCGCAAGATCTAAGACCTCTAAAACATTAGTAGCCGCAAGCTCATGAGGCAAGGTGATCCCTATGGCATCGAAGTCTTTTAAGGGCGCGCAGCTCTCTAAGCTAAAAAGCGGTATATCTTCCTGACGCAAGGTGTCACAAAAATTCGGGGCGGGCAAAAAGGCACGTTCAGCCGAAAGATGAGCGGTGGCATTCACCGCATTGACCAAGATGCGCAGTGCTTGGTTTGCCTGACCCAATTCATAAGTATCGGGATATACCATGCAAAAGGAAAAATCGGCATCGGTTTTGTAGGTGCAACCAAACTCGTGGTTCAAATACCGCGCAGGACGTTCGGCCTGCGCAAGAAGTGGCTCAAGACGCGGCCACAGACTACTGAGTTGTTTCATTGATCTATTCCTTGATGGCCTGCAGAAGTCCTGCAGCCCTTCCCTCGTTTTCGAAATACGCAATAGCAGCTCGACCCACCGCTTCGGTACCCATAAAACCTAGAGCGCCCTTAAGCACCCAGCCGAAAGCGGGCATCAGCCCAACTATCTGACGCGCAAGAGAGCGCCAAATGAAGGCAGCACCCACAATACAGGCAAGCTCCTTAATGCGTGCAGAGGTCATGGGTTGCCCATAGGCGGCTGCAATTTGTAAGAGCATTTTTGCCTGATTAAGTGTCATCACAGGCAAATCGGCACCGGGAAGAATCCCTACCGCCCCCACGCCGGCATTCTGCATTGCTGTTGCACCAACCGCCTCAAGTGCAAGTTCCTTGCGCAAGAAGGGAAAGGCGAGGGCAAAGGAGAGGCGCTTTTCGCGGCAGGCCGCCAAAACCCAGGAACTGATTCGCTTTTTTAAAAGTTCCAATCGATCTTCATCTAAGACGTAGGGCTCACAGACTGCCACATCCCGAGCAGAAAGCGAACCTAAGAGATCGCCTTCGGGAATAAGGTAGCCACTTACCTGGGCAATTTCTGTCACTAATTCAGGAAGCGTAGTTATCACCATGACAGGTACGCCAAGCCTGCGTAAATTCGCTGCCGCTTCTCCCACCCGCCCGTCAAGACCGGCCACCACAATAGCGGCATCATCACCGGTAAAAGGAGAAGCAAGGGCATCATTAAGAAGATTGCCTACCACTCGCGCATGAGGCATCTGTGGGGTGAAAAGAGAATCAACTGCCACAATAAGATCTGCGGGGGCGGTAGGATCAACATAGATGCTCAACGAAAGCGGTGTTTGAGCCGCAGTATCAATATCGCAGGCCTCATCAAACACAGCCTTGATATCAAGAGGTAACTGCATATCCATCCTTCTTCCCGCTTGCTGATCCATGTGACCACACCGAACCCACTAAGCCCAAAAGTGCAAAATTTACCACCATAAAGGAGGAACCGTAGCTCACAAAGGGCAAGGGAATACCTGTAATTGGCATAAGTCCTACATCCATACCAATATTTTCCAAGATCTGAAACATCCACATACCTACAACGCACATGGTTGCCACCATTCCAAAAAGGTCTTTTGATCGCCGAGCAATGCGAATACAGATCACTATGAGCGCAGCATAGAGCAAAAGTAAGGCCAAGGCTCCCACAAAGCCAAGCTCCTCTGCCAGCACACAGAAGATAAAGTCGGTAGGAGCCTCGGGCAAATATCCCAGAGTACCCTGTGAACTTTGCAGCAAGCCCTTACCAAACAAACCACCCGAGCCAACGGCTATCTTTGCCTGCTGCAAATTGTAGCCTTCATCCGATAAATCGGCACTGCTTTGATCAAGAAAGACCAAAAGACGATTCCTTTGATACTGCTTTAAGAAACGATATTCATAGCTGCCATCTTCGGTTTGATACTTTAAAAGCTCATCAAGGGCTAGGATGGCCAGAATGGCCAGAATGAAGGCAAGTAAGGTCATAAGTAGGTATTTCAGGCGCGCTCCACCAATTACCAGGGCGGTTGCCGCTATAAACATATACACCAAACCCGTTCCAAGGTCAGGCTGGGTCATGATGCAGACAAAGGGTATGCACATGATAAGCAAGGCCTTGCAGTATTCCTTAGGGTCATCGAGACGCCCACCATAGCGAGCCATCACGCTGGCATCGAGCAGAATCACGCTTATCTTGGCAAATTCTCCCGGCTGAATTTGCATACCAATACGAATCCAGGACTGGGCACCCATGCCGGCATCGGTACCAAGCCCGGGAATGTGCGGTGAGAGAATCAGTACAATGCTGATAACAAGAAAAAGACGCGTCATGCCTGCAAGGCGCCGGTAGTCAAAGCGCCAGATAAGCATCATAACCACAATACCTGCTAAAACACCGGCAAGTTGGCGAGAAAAACTATAGTCCTCATCATTGGAGACTGCAGAATAAACCACCACCAGACCATAGCCCACCAAAAGAACCACAACCAATAAAAAAGGTAGGTTGAGGCGGGTAAAGCGCGACTGGCGTTTAGAGGGTGTCGCCGTATTATCAGCGCCTGCCAGCGAATCTATCTGGGGTAGTTGTGTCATCTTTTACCGCCTCCTTTCCTGTTCTTATCTGGTCTTGATCCTTTAATCTAAGTGCCAACTAGTCGGTACGCGAGGTTTCCGTCACGGTAATTTCAACACTCTCGCCCCCAAAGCCCAAAACGCTTCCCATGGTAGTAAGGCTTCCTTCATCATAGGCAAGGGCGGCAGCGAGGGCTGTTGCCCCTATGGGCGCGGCTGCCTCGCCACCACTCCCGCCCTGTTCGATAATACAGGTCACCACGTAGCGCGGGTCATCCTTTGGCCCATAACAGGCAAACCAGGCATAGTCATTTTGCCCTGATACCTCGGCGGTACCGGTTTTGCAACATATGGTAGCAGGATCGACCCCCACCTCGGTAAAGGCGGCAGAAACCGAAGAGCTGTTAGTCGCTACCCCATTAAGTGCCTCACGTACCAGTTCAAGGTGGTCTGTACTTACCTCAGGGGTAGAAACCACCTCGGAGTCAATACTTAAAACTACTTCACCATCGGCATTGTGCACCTCTTTAAGCAGGTGGGGTTTCATAATATTTCCCGTTGCAATAGCCCCATAAGCCACAGCAAGCTCAATGGGAGTAATAAGCACATAGCCCTGACCAATGCTCATATTGGTCATATCACCACCAAGCCACTGGGCCTCTTCGGGCAGGTTGCGGAAGTACTCCGCCTTCCACTCAGGAGTGGGAATGCGCCCCTGTACCTCGCCACTAATATCTATTCCGGTAAGCTGGTCAAGCCGATAATTTTCCAGGTAGTCCTGCATGGCAGTCGAGCTTATCTCGCCCGCCTCGCCCTTGTCGTAGAAATCCTTCGCAATACTGTAAAAGACCACGTCGCAGGAATTCACAATACCACTGTATAAGTCAAGGGTTCCATGACCAGTTGAAAGCCAGCAGTTTTGTTCTTGGCCGCTATTCCATCCGTCCCAAGATCCCTCACAGTACCAGGTGCTACTTACATCACAGATGCCGCACTCCAAGGCCGCTAAGGAAGTAAATGCCTTGTAAGTAGAGGCCGCCGGATACTGACCCGATATTGCACGATTTAACATGGGGTAGTAGGAAGTCTCGGCAGAATAGACATCCCAAATATCTTGCGAGATGCCACCGATGAACAAAGAAGGATCGAAGGTGGGATAGCTTGACATGGCCACAATGCCACCATCGCGCACATCCATGACTACAACCGCGCCAGCAACTCCGGTACCCTGCCCTATTACCCCATCAGGGGCAATTAATTCCGC
>CAYSMG010000006.1:0-2773 GCA_964432045.1 uncultured Eggerthellaceae bacterium | reverse complement strand
ATCTTGAATACGCTGTCGTACCACATTGAGAGGAAGACCCAAAACTGCCGAAAGACGCAGTAAAACATCGTGATCATCGGCTACATCGGGATCGGCCAAGACCGTCAAAGAAGAGCGGTTGGTCACCAGAGCCAAGCCATCAGCATCATAGATAATACCTCGAGGCGCAGGAGTGGCAACCGTGGTATACATGTTTTCGGCGGCTTCTTCGGCATAGGTTCCGCCCGATAAGACCTGCATACTCCATAAGCGGGTAGAAAGCGTCGCAAAGATACCAAGCCCAAAAACACCCATGGCAATAAAACGCGGTTTTAGGCGGTCGGCTGGGTTTTCTACTACCGCAGAAGAAGTGGCATTGGCCCGACGTTTCGCATCTTCCGAACTTAAGGAAGAGGCCACCCCCACCGATTCAATGGAGTGCACCTCTTTTTTTACCGAAGCAAAGGAAGCTTTTTTTTGGTTGCGAACTGCAATAATTACCAGTACAAGCACCACAACCAGTGCAAGGGTACAAAGAGCAGAAACTATGGCAATAAGCATAGGATCCGCCTTACAAGTGAACCGAAGCGCTAGAACTAGAAAGTGGAGCCGGAGCGTACACCTTAGCCGCAAGTGGGTAGAAAACAAGCCCTGCCACACAGTCATACAAGGCACAGGGTAAAGCCCGGTAGATGAGCATATCAATAATGCCTACATCCATACCAAAGGCCATATAGAAGGCCCCCATAAAAAGCTCTATTAAAAGAGCGCTTATGACAAAGACAAGCAGTGGTATAAAAAAGGTGTCATTGTCAAGCAGCATGAAGACACGCGATGCCAAAAAGGAAAAGAGTACGCATAACAAAGCGGTGGAGCCCAGAGGGGTCCCTACCACAAAATCGCTGATCAAGCCTAGAACAAAAGGTAAGACCGAGCCGCAAGAGGTGGGATTTATAACAGCCAGCAGCAAACAAAAGGCCACTACAAAATTAGGCATGGCCGAAAAGATAGCAATATTAGGTGCTAGGACAAGCTGCAGGACTACAGCAAGCAGTGCTCCAAGGAAAAGCGCAAGGGTTTTTCGTGACCCTATCATGAGGCATCTTCTCCTTGGTCGGTATCAGTGTCGGAGGAGGTGGTGCCAATATCGCGAACTACCACGACCTCCTCTAAGGCTGAAGCATCATCATTAGGCGAAACCACAACCGTAGCCGGAGAGCCTCCAGAATTGGAATCCACCCGCACCACCGTGCCAATAATCAGTCCGCTCACATAACTTCCGCCTAAGCCGGAAGTGATAATCACATCCCCCACTTCCACCTGAGCATCTTCGTCTAAGTCTTCTAAATATAACAGGCCTTCCAAAGATCCCCGCACAATGCCTTCTGCTCTGCTTGATTGAACCATAGCCGCTGCCCCCGACTGAGGGTCACTTAAGAGGCGTACCTCGCTGATACTTTGAGAAACCGAAGCCACCTGACCTATTACCCCGGTAGATCCCATCACCGTCATACCAGCCTCGATATCATCATCGCTGCCTACATTTATGGTGATGGTCTGGTTCCAAGCCGTAGCGCTTCTACCCACAACCCGAGCAGTCACTCCATCGATATCGTAGCGATCTACTAAGTCAAGCAGCTCTTGTAGGCGTTCAGCCTCCTGACGATACTCTTCGGCCTGTGCCAAAAGTGCGCGCAGTTGCTCGTTGCTTTCCCGCAAGGCCGAAAGGGTGTCCTCACTTGCCGTGGCATCTTCTAGGGATTCTTCTACACTTTCCACTCCAGAAGAGATACCAGCCCCTACAAATTTCAGCGGTGTCACCAAGCTAGAGACGGTGTTTTGCGCCTTATGAAGGATGCCTTCTTCGCCCTCACGCGCATACAGAGTGATAAGTACCACCGAAGCAAGGAGGGTCACAATCAAAAGAACTCGGCTTATCACAGCCGAGTTGTTCTGTTGCTTGTTTAAAGCCATAAAACAGAGAACGCCTCTTACTTCGTACGCATGAGAGTCTGACGGAGGGCGGTTGGTGTTTCAAGCACCTTCAGACAGCCCGAAACCACATTGGTAAGCGCTGTTTCACTGATCCATACCGGAATCTCAAGCTTATCGGTAAAGTAGCGATCAAGCCCCGATAACAAGCCACCGCCGCCGGTAAGAAGAATACCATTTTGAATAATGTCACTGGCAAGGTCAGGGTTGGTCTTTTTGAAGGTTTCCTTGATATGCAAAACCATCTCTTCAATGGGTGCCTGCAAGGCCGTACGCACATCCTCCGATTGGATGGTTACCTCTTTGGGCTGTTCGGTAATCATATCCTGACCAGAGATGATCATATCGCGCTCGCGCCCATCTTCAAAAGGCAGAATAGAGCCAATCTTGATCTTGATAACCTCGGCTGTGCGCTCACCAATCTTGATGCCTAAAAGGTCACGCAAGTGCATGGCGATAGCCTCATCAAGACGATTACCCGCCAAGCGCAGCGAGGAAGAAGCCACAATGCCACCCAGAGAAATAACGGCAACCTCGGTGGTACCACCACCAATATCGACCACCATAGAGCCCGTTGGTTCAGTCACTGGAAGATCTGCACCCATTGCAGCAGCCATGGGTTCCTCAATCAAGAAGGCCTGACGTGCGCCTGCCTGAATGGCTGCTTCAAAGACGGCGCGCTTTTCCACCGAGGTGGCACCACAAGGAATGCACACCACAATGCGCGGCTTTGCCTGCCAGGGATACTTACGTTGGACGGCCTTGTTGATAAAGGCCGAGAGCATAGCTTCAGTAACATCAT
>CAYSMG010000005.1:10882-18531 GCA_964432045.1 uncultured Eggerthellaceae bacterium | reverse complement strand
CCATCATCAATTACCACGATATGCCGCTTTGTGCCCTCTTTTCCGCTAGCGACAAAAATATGTGTAGCTTCAGCGTCGCGTGCATTGCGCAGGGCTTCTATCACAATATCTTCGCTTGAGCGAATATCATGAGCAGCTTGGCGCCGCTGTGCCTCTTCGCTGCGAAGCCGAACAAAGCCGCTCCCAAAGTCGTCTTCAACGCGAAACGGCGAGTGAGAACTCGCCGTTTCAATAAAGCTTTGCAAGGACTTGTCGGTACTTTGCGCCATGTCGTGTTTACTTAGCGATGCCTATGGCGCGGCTCTCACGAATGACCACTACCTTAACTTGGCCAGGGTACTGCAGCTCGTTTTCAATCCGCTTAGCAATATCATGAGCCAAGACAACCGTAGTGTCCTCATCAACCTTCTCGGGTTCTACCATGACACGGACTTCACGACCTGCCTGAATAGCATAGGTGCGTTCAACACCTTCATAAGAGGAAGCAATTTCTTCCAGCTTTTCCAGACGCTTCACATATGCCTCAAGGGTCTCCTTGCGTGCACCCGGTCGAGCCGCAGAAACGGCATCAGCCGCTTGCACCAAAACCGCAAGCACGCTTTCTGCCTCGACATCATTATGATGCGCCTCAATAGCATGAACAATTTCTGGACGCTCACCAAAACGACGGGCTAGGTCGGCACCTATAACCGCATGACTTCCCTCAACCTCGTGATCGACCGCCTTACCAAGGTCGTGTAAAAGACCTGCACGTTTTGCCGGAATGGGATCTAAGCCCAACTCGGAAGCCATAACACCGCAGAGATAAGCAACCTCAAGCGAATGATTCAATACATTTTGTCCATAGGAGGTGCGGTAGCGCAGACAACCTAAGGTATACACAATCTCAGGATGCAAGTCGTGAATACCCGTATCATAAGAAGCCTGCTCACCGGCCTCTTGGACCCGCTGATTGACCAGACGTTCGGCCTTTTCGAACATCTCCTCAATACGCGCCGGATGAATACGACCATCAGCGATAAGATTTTCCATGGTAACGCGACCAATTTCGCGCCGCACTGGGTCAAAGCAGCTAATGGTCACGCATTCAGGCGTATCGTCAATGATCAGATTCGTTCCTGTAAGCTGCTCAAAAGAACGAATATTGCGTCCTTCGCGCCCAATAATTCGTCCCTTCAAATCATCTGAAGGAATATGGATGGTTGAAACTGTCATTTCAGCTGAATGATCGGCGGCTACTCGCTGAATGGCTAGGCTCAAGATGGAGCGGGCCTTTTTATCCGCTTCAGCCTTGGTACGCGCCTCGGCATCACGAATGATGGTAGCCGAATCATGCGTAACCTCCTCGCGAAGACCCTCAAGAAGCTCTTCTTTTGCCTCTTGTGGAGTCATGCCGGCCACCTGCTCAAGTCGCCGTGTGATCTCTTTTTCTGCCACGTCTAATTCTTCGGAACGCTTCTCTAGCTGACCCTGCAGGCTAGAAATCTGCTGCTCACGAGCATCCAAGGATTCCACGCGCCGGTCGAGCGATTCCTCGCGCTGAGCAATGCGCGTCTCGGCCGTGCGCACCTCCTGCAGACGTTCCTTTTGCTCAGCCTGCACCTCCTGCTTAAGACGAAGGGCTTCATCCTTTGCCTCAAGAAGTGCTTCACGACGCATGGCTTCAACCTGATGTTGAGCCGTGCTGACCGTCGATTCCGCCTCAGATTTTGCCTTGCTAAGCAAACTTTCCGCTTCTTGTGTAGCACGCTTTGTTGCAGAATTTGCGAGATAACGAGCAATAACATAGCCAAGAATAATGCCAACTACTATGCCAGGAATTACCCATATGAGCTCTAGAGGCATGCTCTTCCCCCTTTCCCTTGATGCTTGCAATCAGGGACAAAATTATCTTTGAACTTAAATAAAGGCCGGCAAACCGGCGTGGCTAGAGCGCCTGCAGCACTGAAAATGCTTATGAAGTTGTTTGTATAAGTAAACGCCCCCATATGGTGCGCTAACACTCAAGCCCTTCCATGATAAAGCTTATCTGGGCAAAGAGAAAGAATGGTAAATAAAAATGACTCTAACGGCACAAAAGATCGCTTGAAGTTGCCTCTGAAGTCGCTTTCTGACTTTCCATACTCGCTCCCCTAAGTGAAAGCTTGTAGACTAGATACAGGGGTTGAGAACGTGGAGTGGGATGTGGAGCTAGCCATCTTTTTCCTTTAGATGTCTAGGTTTTCCCCACGTCACCTTTGACGGGTAATACATGGGGGGTGTGGACATGGCTAAGGAGCTAGTTTGAGGAATTAGCAAGTCCTTTGAAGTGCCTATATTTATTCTTCAAACCAAAGACGCGCAGCCTTAGCTGCCACCGAAGAGGAATAACCCTTTTGCACAAGCCTGCGATAGGCTGCTTCACGAGCATTTTTAGCGCGGGGCGGCTTTCGCCTAAGTACCTCGCAGGCACGCGCAAGCTCGGCATCCTCCCCTAAGGCCTCCGCCTCGGTATAAGCCTCAATTTCAGAAGCATCAAGATCGTGAGAGTTGAGTTCTCGCGCTATGCCTAAAAGACCCTTCCCCGCAGCAAGACGACTGCGTACCAAAACCTCAGCAAAACGTCTATCGTCAAGCAGGCCACAGGCGCATGAACGCTCAATTGCCTTATCTACCACCTCAGCCGAATAACCCTCACGCGCCAAGCGTTTCCTAAGCTCCTTACTTGACTGTTCTCGTTGAGCACAGAGTCGAGTTATTTTACGAAAAGCTGTGTCAAGGCCTAACTCAACTTTAGAGGAGTCAGAGTTTTTGGCCCCAGGATCTCCCTCTTCTATCTGTGTAATTAAATTGCGCAGATCAGCTAAGGTATCGCTTCGCTTAGACACCGCTACTCACCAGAATCAAGATTCTTCTGGCTTAGCGCTTACTTTTTGGTTTAGCGGCAGGGGTGACAGCATCGGCTTCTTCTGCAGAAACGCTCATCACCGGGATGTTGACCGCCTCTCGTACCCTTGCTTCAAGTTCATCGCGTAGCTCGGGGTTTTCTTTGAGGCTTTGTTTTGCGGCTTCTCGGCCTTGACCTAAGCGTTGCTCGCCATAGGTGTACCAAGCGCCACTCTTCTTAGCGATACCGCATTCAACCGCCATATCGATAATGCAGCCCTCTTTTGATATGCCCTCACCATACATAAGGTCAAACTCGGCCTGCCTAAAGGGCGGAGCAACCTTGTTTTTTACAACCTTGGCACGGACGCGATTACCAATGACCTCGCCATCCTTCTTAAGTGATTCAATACGGCGGATATCAATGCGCACACTCGAGAAGAACTTCAAGGCGCGACCACCCGTTGTTGTTTCTGGGTTGCCAAACATCACACCAATTTTTTCGCGAAGCTGATTGATAAAAATGCAGGTGGTGTTTGATTTAGAAAGCGAACCAGCCAACTTACGGAGTGCCTGTGACATCAATCGCGCCTGCAAACCCACCGTAGTATCCCCAATTTCACCCTCGATCTCAGCACGCGGCACCAAGGCTGCAACCGAGTCAATAACAATGCAGTCTATTGCGCCCGAGCGAACCAACATATCGCAGATCTCCAGAGCCTGTTCACCGGTATCCGGTTGGGAGATTAGAACCTCATCAATATCAACACCTAGGCGTGCTGCATAAACCGGGTCAAGGGCATGTTCTGCATCAATAAAGGCCACAATCCCATTTAGGGCCTGGGCCTCTGCCAAGATTTGCAAGGCTAGGGTGGTCTTACCACTTGATTCAGGACCATAGATTTCAATAATGCGTCCCCGTGGCACACCTCCAATGCCTAAGGCCGCATCGAGGGGCAAGGCTCCGGTTGGGATGACGCCAATATTTAAAGCATGGCCACCTTCACCAAACTTCATAATAGAACCCGTGCCAAATTTAGATTCAATTTGGTCGGTGGTAAGTCTTAGCATCCTTGCTTTTTCTTCGTTCATCATCCCTCTTTTCTTTCAGGCACAGCATTGGCCGGCGTATATAAATTATGCGTACAAATGTTTGTTTGTCAAGCTTAGCAGCTCGGTTTCATACTAAAGAGCAACCCTTGTAAGCAGTTTCAAGAAAACTGAAACAGACATAATGTAGAGCTTGCCGAAATAGTGATCCCATCATGTAAAGAGCTTGCGACAAAAGACAGGCGGACAAATCTTACAGAAGCAAAAGAGAAAGAGTAGGCAGACAAATTTCGTGCAAGCAAGAACAAAGAGCAAGCAGGCAGGCGTAGAAAAGTCACACAAGATAGGTAAAAGCAGACAAGGATCAGGCAAAATAAGACTAAAAGCTAAGCCCGGCCCTAGTCGCCTACAGCCTTAAGCAGGACATCAAGGGCAGTCGCTAGCGTCTGCATTCTTACCGCTTCCCTATCACCCTCAAAGTGAAGTTCGAAGGCACGAGGCGCTTCGTCAGCCACCTTCAGTCCCAGCCATACACTACCCACTGGCTTTCCGGGTTCGGCACCACCTGGGCCTGCAATGCCCGTAACAGAAACCGCGATATCACAGCCCAGACGCGTCTGAGCGCCTGTGGCCATATCCTTGGCGACCTCTTCGCTTACCGCTCCCAAGGTGTCTAAGTGTGACTGCGAAACCGCAAGAATCTCGTGTTTAACCTCGTTCGTATAAGATACGATGCCACCCTTAAAAACCGCAGAACTTCCCGGCACAGCAGTAATTTGGGAGGCTATAAGCCCTCCCGTAAGGCTTTCTGCACTACCAAGGCTTAACCCCCGCTCAGAAGCCCTCTGTACCAAACTTTCCGCCTTTTTATAAAGCACCTCTTTATCAAGTGAATTATCAAGTGAAAGGTCTCCAACAAAATCTCCGTCTTGGGCCTTAACGGTGCTCGCAGAGGAATTGCTTGGAGCAAAGCCAAAAAGGTGACGTGCCTTCGAAAAATAATCAAGCATGGAAAGAATGGTAAGAAGTACCGCCACCAGCATCACTGCCCAGGAGATGAGATACAGAGGACTATGAAGGGCACCTTGGGGGTCAACTACAACCACCGTGTCTTTCACAATAAAAAGAACAATCGCAATGATCTGGGTGACCGTCTTTGCCTTTCCATACCAACTCGCCGCAATAACATAGCCCTTCGAGGCGGCAAGCATACGAATTCCCGAGACAATAAACTCGCGCGCCAAGATAATAAGCGCTGGCCAGGAGGGCAAAACTCCCAGTTCAATAAGCGAAAGCAGAGCAGCAGCCACCAAGATCTTGTCGGCAAGCGGATCTATAAACTTGCCAAAATCGCTTATTTCACCACGGCTGCGCGCAAGATAACCATCCAGTCCATCAGTGGCAGCAAGGATGATAAAGATACAGGCCGCAACCCAAGACTTAAATTCCCAGGCCTGATTAAGCCCGAAGTAGGCTGGCCAAGGGGTCAGTATGGCCACCACAAAAATCGGCACGAGGCAAATGCGCACCAGGGTCACAATATTTGCCGGTGTCCACAACTTCTCAGGAGAGCGAGAGCTCGGTTTGCCGATTGGATCCTGCGCCATCATGCGCCTTCCATTTCATATAAAAGGGTGTCTTCAATCTGAAGAGAAACAATATCACCAATACGAGCATTTTGAAGAAAGGTAACACCATCAACATCCGGTGCTTGACACATGGCGCGGCCAAAAAGCTGAGCATCCTCTTCATACCCCAAAACCAAAATGTCCATTTTCTGCCCTATACGGGCAGCAACGCGCGCCTGACCTATAGCATCTGCCACCTCGCGCAGCTCAGAGGCGCGCTCTGCCTTCGTTTCTTCATCCACCTGAAAAGGCAAGGATGCAGCCTGGGTACCCTCTTCAGGAGAAAAGGGAAATACCCCAACATAGTCAAACTCAGCTTCTTCAACAAAGTGCAAAAGCTCTTCAAAATCTTTTTCGCTCTCCCCCGGGAAGCCCACGATAAAGGTAGTACGCAAAGTAATGGAAGGTACCTTGTTTCGAATGCGCCGCAACAAGGCCATATGCTCCTCATAGGAGCCCTGACGGTTCATATCGGCCAAAATATGGGAACAGACATGCTGAAGCGGCAGGTCCAGATACTTACAAATATTGTCGCGAGCTGCTATAACTTCAAGCAGTTCATCACTTATGCCCACCGGCTCTATATACATGAGGCGAAACCAGGTGCTAGGAAAGCGCGTCGCCAAATAATCAAGCAGATAAGCCGTAGTCAGCTGAGGGCTAAAATCCTCCCCCCAGCGGCCGGTATCTTGGGCAATGAGAGTAATTTCTCGCACCCCAGCAGCAATACGCTCCTCCACCCCTGCCGTAATTTCCTCAAGTGAAAAGCTGTGGTAGGGGCCACGAATAAAGGGAATGGCGCAGAAGGAACAATAGCGATCACAGCCATCGCTAATTTTCACATAGGCAGCAGGAGATATGCTGTAAGGGGAAAAGGCGGGATCTGCCGACAAGGAGGCGCAAGCCACAGAGGAAGCGTCTAAAGCCCCGTCTGTATCATCTGCTCCATTGAGCCCATCTGCCGAAACATCGCACTTAAGCAGCTTATCTAAGACGGCAACAATGTCTTCTTCTTTGCTGCAGGGAACAAAGGCGGCAGCCTCACTCAACTCTGATTCCAGTTCATCCCCATAACGAGCAGGCATACAACCCGCCACTACGATCTTTCGTCCCTGGGTCTGGAGTTCTTCTTGCCCACTCAACTCTAAAATGGTAGCAAGACTTTCCTCGGTAGCCTCTTGGATAAAAGAGCAGGTATTAACAATCACCACATCGGCCTGATCGGCATCTTCTGCCAAGGCATAGCCCGCTTCATGGAGACGCTTTAGCATCTCAGCGGTGTCTACCTCGTTTTTCGCACAGCCCAAGGTGATAATCGCAACACGGGCATGCCTAGCCACTAAGGCATGAGTATCGTCTATTAGTGCGTCTAGATCGATGTTCGACATAAAGAAAGTGCCTCGTAGAAGTGCCTCTTAGCGGTAGTTTACATACTGGAGAGGCTGACCATAGTCCTGCTCTTTAAGAAAGGCGATTATCTCCTGCAAGGTATCGCGCGAGGCCGAACTCACCCGAAGCTTATCGCCTTCTATTTGCACCTTTACCTTTAACTTGGTGCCCTTAATGTCCTTGTTAATCTTACCGGCAGTATCCTTGTCAATACCCTCAACAAAGGTGCCCACCTGACGCACGCTCTGTCCGGTGGCCGCCTGAGGATCTGCCCACTTAAGTGCCGTAAGGTCTATTCCTCGACGTATAACCTTCGTCCCAATCACATCAATAACCTGCTTTGCTATAAAGTCGCTCGGAGCCGACACAGTAATGCTTCTTTTAGCCTTGTCAAAGCTAATCTCCGCACCCGAACCCTTCAAGTCATAACGCTGGGCAATTTCTCGTTTAGCCTGCTGAAAGGCATTATCGGCCTCTTGCATATCGACGCTCGATACCACATCAAAACTTGATTCTTTAGCCATCTTTAACCCTCTTTCCTCATCCGAGCTCTTAAAAAGACTAAGAACTCGTATCGTCACTGGAAGTCACGTATTCCTCGTACCATGCAGTCAAATAGCTGCTGAAGTCAACTGTACAGTAAGGCATGCTACTGCCATCCTGGGTAAATTCAACTTCATCACCGTCAACGGTCACTGTCAAACTGTCGGGAATCCA
>CAYSMG010000005.1:0-10782 GCA_964432045.1 uncultured Eggerthellaceae bacterium | reverse complement strand
ACCAGAATAATAACTCCCGCAATAACAAAGGGAAGCCGAGACTGCATAGTGCCTGTTCCCTGTGGCCCAGCATAGAAGTTCGTATACTGCGAATGTGGCAGGGCAGAATGTCTACTGGGGCGCGTCCTGTCGCTTTGTCTCAGACGTGTGGAGGATGGGGCATCATAATCACCCCGAGTATAGCTGCGTCTATCATCATAAAGCGTGCGTCCTAATGCATTTTGTCTCGGCGAGCGCTCACTCTGGGCACCGGTCCGCATTTGTGATCTTTGTCTTGCTGAGGAGCCTCTCTCTGCATATGACCTGGTGGCGATCTCTTCGGATAGCCCACGCCGTGTGCGATCTTGGCGCGCAATATCTGAAGTGCGCGAGGGGCGTGATGTTGCCCCTCTTCTTGCAAGCGAACCAGCCCGTGCCTTTTCCACCTGGACAGCATAGGCGGTATCCAGATACATTCTGGTTATTTCAGAAGGATTTAAACCCACCAAACGCGCATAGGCATTTATCATGTTGCGGGTATAGCCGTGAGGAGGCATTCGCGAAAAGTCCCCAGCCTCTATAGCGCGCAAAATATCGGGTCGAATGCGCAATTTCCTGGCGACAGTCGACACATCCATGCCCTTGTGTTCGCGCGCCCGGGCTAATATCTCGCCGAAAGACAGCTGCGCCATACCATCACTCCTCAGAAGCGTCCTTAGTTTCGAACGCTTTCAGTGTTTCCAACTCAAGGGAATCAACCAAAACCTCACGGGGCTTACTCCCATTGGGAGGACCCACTACCCCCTTATTTTCAAGCATATCCATTATACGCCCAGCTCGCGAGTAACCTACCTTCAGGCGTCGCTGTATATTGGAAGTAGAACCCAGACCACTGGCTACCACAATATCGGCAGCCTCCCACAAAAGTGGGTCATCATCGCTTGAGCCTCCACCTGAACCATCGGGCTGAGAGTCGCCCAGACTGATAAGGTTGGTCTTTAAGATCTCGGTGTGATACTCAGGTTCGCCCTGCTCCTTCAAGAAGGAGACAACAGCTGAAATTTCCTCATTGCTGACAAAACAGGCCTGCATACGCTGAGGTTTTGAATACTCGGGCTTACTAAAGAGCAAGTCACCCAATCCAATAAGGCGCTCGGCTCCCGCCATGTCTAAGATGACGCGACTATCTATTCCTGTTGCAACATTAAAGGCAATACGATTGGTTATGTTTGCCTTGATCAGCCCTGTTACTACATTGGCCGAAGGACGCTGGGTTGCCACGATAAGATGAATGCCTGCCGCGCGTGCCAATTGAGCAATGCGGCTAATGGAAAACTCGACCTCTTTACCGACATTCATCATAAGGTCGGCCAGCTCATCAATAATGATGACAATATAGGGAAGCTTTTCGCCCCACTGCGCCTCGGGTGGTTCCTTGCCCTTCGCCTCAGCTTGGACTATCGCCTTCTGCTCGGCTGCAACAATGTCATTAAACTGCGAAATATTGCGCGCCCCTGCCTTGCTAAAAACCTTCAGGCGACGCTCCATCTCTGCAACTCCCCAGGCCAGAGCACTTGCAGCCTCCTTCGCCTCGGTCACCACCGGTACATACAAATGAGGGATTCCGTTATAGGGGGTAAACTCCACCCGCTTTGGGTCAATCATGATGAAGCGTACTTCAGAAGGAGTCGCACGCATGAGGATGGACATGATCATCGCATTGATAGAGACCGATTTACCCGATCCCGTTGTGCCACCAATAAGCAGATGTGGCATCCGGGCAAGATCGGCAAGGATGTGCTCCCCTTCCACATTTTCACCAATGGCCACCTGTAGGGGTCCCTCAGGGGCATCTTTTAAGACATCACCCAAAAAGACGGTTCGACGTGTCTTATTCGGCACTTCAATGCCCACATAATTGGTGCCAGGAATAGGGGCAAAGATGCGCACCCCCTGTGCAGCTAAGGCTAAGGCTATATCGGCCTCAAGGGCAGTCACGCGGCTTACGCGCACCCCTGCCGGCAGGTCAACCTTAAACAGGGTAACGGTAGGACCGGCAACCCAGCCAACCACCCGGGCCATAATCTTGAAGTCTTCCAGCGTTTCCTGTAGACAACGCGCGGTCTCCTGCAGCTCTTTTTCGTTTTGCTGCTCACGAGATGCTGGCTTGGTGGCGCGCAAAAAAGAGAAGGGAGGAAGCCTGAAACCATCGGTCGATTCCGTTCCCTCTTTTATGGTTGCTGACGAAGAGGCTAAGACCCTGCCCTTCTTTTTCTCGGCAGGTGATAAGGCGCGTTGCTGCTCTTTTTTTGCCTCTTCTTCGGCCCTTTTACCTAAACGACGGGTCATTTGCTGCTTTTTCGCCGGTTGATTTTCGCTTAAAGCAGCCTCGGCTGCCTCAGACGAAAGAGCCTGGTTTTGTTCCGCCGGCATCGATGAGGTAAGGGCATCCATCGTCTGGGTTTTCATCTGGGAGTTCCTGCGGCCTCGGCTGCGCGAAGGCCGTGACTGTGCGCCGACCTCCACAGGAACAAAGCCACCTGCCACCTCGGTATAAGGCGGAGGTGGCATAACCGACTGTTCTTGCTCAAGCCTCTCTTGTTCCGCTCGCTTTTGCTCACGCTGAGTACGGAACTTTTCAATGATTTTGGTAAAGGAAAGTCCGGCAATAATAAGACCAATGAGAATGATCCCCACCATGATTATGATGGAAATGACCTGGCCAAAAAGGGTAAAACCAACCCAGGCAATACCCGCACCAACATAGCCTCCGCGTGCGGCAAGCTCATCATTTGAAAAAAGATCCTCGGGCACACCCTGGGCATTTGTATCCACCGGATAGCTAAGCCCCAAGATACCTAAAACGGCTACAACAATTAAACAAAGGCCTAAGGCCAAGCGCAAAGACAAACGTCCCTGCGAATAGGAAACAAAGAAGCTAAGTCCACAGGCCGCCAAGACCAAAGGAAGAAGGTAGGCACCAAGTCCCAGTGAAAGATGCAAAGCCTGAGACAAAAAAGAGGTAAGTACTGCCTCGCTTGGCAGAATGGCAGCCACCATAAGCACCACGGCCAAGACAATAAGCACCACACCGACAATGTTGCGCCGGGTTGACTCGTCAAAGATGCGTTCCTCGTCGGAAATATCAAGCGCCGCAGCATTTCTTTTTGCCTTCTTTTCCGCAGGCGACTCAGCCCGCTTGCGCGAGTTTGATGCCCCTTGTTTGCGGGAATTATTTGCCTTTTCCTTTTGGGCCATCTGCCCTACTTTCTTTACAGAAGCTCTACCAAATTTACTATGACAAAGGGACGCTGCTTAGCCCTCTCCCACAGAATGGACAGCAGGGAATCTTGAGCCACCTTACGCAACTCCCATGCTCTGTCTACCTTTGAAACCTGTCGGCTTATGGCGTTATAGACCACGTTTTGTATATCTCTGCGCAGGTAGGGATCATCACCTCCGGTGATGCCGTGCATCACAACTTGCACCCTACCCACAAGCCTACGACGCTCAAGAGAAATCGCAAAAGTCACCGAAGCCACACCCTGGCTTGCCATGATGTTGCGTTCATTTAAAACGTCTTGCGAGGTATCACCTACCGATAAGCCGTCAACATAGACAATGCCGCTTTCAACCGTCTCACCACGACGAACTCCCCTGGCCGAAAGCTCAAGACTTTCACCATTCTCGCAAAGAAAGATGTTTTCGTGAGCAACGCCGACATCCTCCGCCAGCTGCGCATGCGCTCTCAGATGAGCTACCTCGCCATGAACAGGCATGAAAGCCTTTGGCTGCACAATAGATAAAACCAGTTTGAGTTCTTCAGCACCCGCATGACCTGAAACATGCACCATAGCTCGGTTCTTATCGTAAACATTGGCCCCGATTTTAGCCAGCGCATTAATGACGCGAGTTACTGCCTTTTCATTACCGGGCACCGGGTTGGCCGAAATAATGACGGTATCGCCCTCATCAATCTCAATGGTTTTGTGTTCGCCATTGGCAATACGGGCCAAGGCTGAAAGGGGTTCGCCCTGGCTTCCTGTACACATGATTACCACTTGATTAGGCGCAAGTCCTTTAAGCTCATAGGCATCAACAATGTCATCATTGGCAATCTTAAGGTAGCCCAAACGACGTGCAATATCGGTGTTTTGGACCATAGAGCGCCCGGTTACGACCACCTTGCGTCCATTTGCCACCGCCGCATCGCAGATCTGCTGCATACGATGAATATGGCTTGCAAAGGAGGCAACGATAACCCGCCCCTTTGCACTTGCAATAATGGGCGAAAGCACCTTTCCTACCTCAGCCTCAGACGGCGTGAAATTCTTATTTTGAGCATTGGTAGAATCGCTCATCATAAGATCCACTCCCTGCCGACTAAAGCGAGCAAGCGCAGTGAAGTCGGTATGCACCCCATCAATAGGAGTCTGGTCAAGCTTAAAGTCACCGGTGTGTAAGACATTTCCCGCCGGACTTTGAATATAGGCCCCCACGGCACCAGGGATAGAATGGTTGACGGCAAAAAACTCCACCGTCATACACCCCAGCTTTATTTTGTCGCCAGGCTTAATCTCACACAGACGTGCATTTTTGATGCGATGTTCTTTAAACTTCCCCTCAATGAGGCCCAGGGTGAGCTTGGTAGCATAAATGGGAATCTGCTGGTCAAGATCCTTCAATAAATAGGGCAGGGTTCCGGTGTGGTCCTCATGCCCGTGAGTGATAAAGATCCCGCGCAGCTTCTCAGCGTTTTCCAAGACATAGGTATAGTCTGGCAGGATTAAATCGATTCCCGGATGATCATCATCAGGAAACATCAGACCCGCATCGTCAATAATCATGTCGCCTTTGCACTCGAAGACGGTCATGTTTTTACCAATGGCATCAAGACCACCTAAGGGAACCACCTTCAAGAGCGCATGGGGATCTTTTTTCGAAAAGCTTTGATTATGAAAGCCCTTTTGGGAAGTCCTATTGTTCTTGTAGCTTGCCGTATCCTTTGAAAGTTGTGGACGGGTTCTATCGATACTGACATGCTTATAGGAACGCTTGGATTTATTCTTTGCCCTCGCTCTGTCCCCCTGCGTCACCGGCGCACCACTACGCTCGCGTTTCGCCTTATCTTCTTTTGTCATACCTTCTACCTGTAAGCATCCTTTCTACATGCACACCTTCCTTCAGTGTGCTTTTCCTCTTCCTTCCTTAAACCGAAAAGCCCCACCTGGGGGCCCTACGGTAAACCTTCATAGCTTGTGCGGGCAAAACCCTGCTTACAAAACTCCAACCTCACGCATAATACCAGCTAAACGCTCAGATTGTTCCTTCGTAGCGGGAATCAAGGGAAGGCGCACGCCACCCACAGGAAAACCAATAAGGCGCAAGGCCTCTTTCACCAAGATGGGATTAGCAGTTTCAAACAGGCCTGTCATAAGCGGCAGCAAGCGCTTGTTTGCCTCATCGGCCTCTTCCCATTTCCCTTCTGCGCACAAATTGACAATTTCTTTCATGCGCGCAGGGGTCACATTTGCAATGGTGGATATAACACCTACTCCGCCACATTTCATGAGATCGTAGGTTAAGGCATCATCACCAGAATAGACCACAAAGTCAGAAGGAGCATCCTTAATAATGGCACTGACCTGATCCAGCTTGCCCGATGCCTCCTTTATGGCAATGATGTTTTTGCAGTCATGAGCCAAACGCAGCGTCGTTTCGGCCTCCATGTTAATAACGCAACGTCCCGGAATGTTATAAAGGATAATTGGCAGATCCACCCCCGAGGCGATGGTCTTAAAATGCTGATAAAGACCCTCTTGAGGAGGCTTGTTGTAATAGGGCACCACCAACATAAAGCCATCCACCCCAAGCTTTTCTACCTTGGTGGCAAAATCCAGCGAATCCTCGGTACAGTTATCACCCACATTGGCAATGACCGGCACCTGTCCATCGACCGCCTCTACAACCGCACGGAAAAGATCCATCTTCTGCGGATAAAAAACCGTAGGGCTCTCGCCAGTTGTTCCGTTGATAATAAGGGCATCACTGCCCCCCTCAATAAGGCGCAGGGCTAATTTTTGAGCGGTATCAAGATCAAGATTTAAGTCATCATCAAAGGGGGTCACCATGGCAGGTATCATGCGACCAAAACGCGGATTCGACATTTGAACTGCTCCTTCCCAAGGGAAACTGCCTAAGACAGCTGTTGTGAATAAGGTAACACAGGCTTTTGGAATACCCCAGCTAGATAAGGAAGTTCTCCAAACCTACAATGAGTCCTTCCTGCTCTTTCACACTGCGAATACCCAATAAAACACCCGGCATATACGAGCTTCGATCCCAGGAATCATGACGAATGCTCAGGCTTTGACCCATCGAACCAAAGAGCACTTCCTGACTTGCCACAAAGCCCATGCTGCGAATGGAATGCACCGGAACACCACTGATGAGGGCACCTCGAGCCCCTTGTGCACCCTCAATCTCGCTTTCAGCACCCGGAGCCTCACTTACCCGGCCACCGCGTGCCTCGCTGATCATCTCAGCAGTACGCACCGCCGTTCCCGAAGGGGCATCCAACTTATTGCAGTGATGAAACTCCAAGACCTCTGCCTCGGGGAAATACGGAGCTGCCGCCTTAGCAAATTGCATCATCAAAACCGCACCTGTCGTGAAGTTTGGGGCATAAAACAGACAGGTGCCCGCCGGTGCCAAGGCAGCAAGGCGCTCAAGGGTTTCATTGTTTAAACCTGTGGTGCCAACCACGCAGTCAATACCCGCACTCAAGGCGCACTCAAGGTTGTGTTCAACAACATCAGGACGGGTAAAATCAACCCAAACCTCAAAGCCTCCCGCGGCCAGCGCCTCTTCTGCGCTGGTATATACCGGAAGGCCTTCTATTGTTTCTCCCTGGGGATCTATACCGCACGCACAGCATAAATCTTCGGCAGAATCCAAGGCAGAAAGCACAGCCTGCCCCATACGGCCAGCCGCACCAGCAACCGCAACCCTTATCACCACTATCACCCCTTCATTAAGAAAAGCGGCAATGAGAATCATCACCGCTTTTGCCAAGCTAATCTTTTAAGCGCCGTGGCGACGTCGCGGTGTGCGTCCTGAACGTCCTGCGCGGTCCTCCGCATATCCCGAATTGCGCGCAGCCTCTCTTCCTCCATTATGACGAGATCCACCAAAACCGCCACTGCTTGCAGGAGCTGCGGGCTTATCAAGGCGGTCAAGTGAAATTTTTCCGGAATGCGGGTCAATTTCAAGCACCTTAACGCGCAGCACATCGCCAAGGCTTAAGACATCTTCCACCTTGTCAATGCGCCCATTCGCCACACGACTAATATGCAAGAGCCCATCTTTGCTAGCAGTCAGCCTTACAAAGGCACCGAAGTCCTTAATGCCCACAACCTCGCCTTCGTAAACCTCTCCTACCTCAGGCTCTCTCACGATGTCTTCAATCATCTTCTTGGCAGCCTCACCCGCTGGACCTTCAAGGGCAGCGATGTGAATGGTGCCATCCTCAAGAATCTCGATGTTCGCGCCAGTTTCTTCCTGGATGCCGCGAACCACCTTACCGCCCGTGCCAATTACCTCACGGATCTTATCCACCGGAATATGGATGGTCTCGATACGCGGCGCGGTGTCGCGCAGGCTCTCGCGTGGCTGCTCAATCTCGTTCAGCATGGCATTTAAGATGAACATGCGACCCTCATGAGCCTGCTTCAAGGCGCGCGCCAAGATCTCAACCGAAAGGCCGCGTGCCTTATTGTCCATCTGCAGTGCCGTAATTCCCTGCTCGGTACCACAGACCTTAAAGTCCATGTCCCCTAAGAAGTCCTCAAGGCCCTGAATGTCTGAAAGGATCACCACATCATCGCCCTCTTTAATAAGGCCCATGGCAATACCAGAAACCGGACGCACGATAGGTACACCAGCATCCATCAAAGCGAGGGTTGAACCACAGGTTGAAGCCATCGAGGAAGAGCCGTTCGATTCCAAAACCTCCGATACAACACGAATGGCATAGGGGAAGCTTTCCTCGTCGGGAATCACCGGCAAAAGGGCGCGCTCCGCCAGAGCACCATGACCAATCTCGCGGCGCTTCGGAGAACCCATACGCCCCACCTCTCCCGTGCAATAGGGCGGGAAGTTGTAGTGGTGCATATAACGCTTGCCCTCAGCAGGGTCAATGGTATCAAGACGCTGCCACTCATTCAGCATGCCAAGCGTTACCACGCTGAGCACCTGTGTCTGTCCGCGCTGGAACAGGCCAGAACCATGAACGCGCGGCAGATAGCCTGGGACAATGTGCAGAGGACGAATTTCGTCGGGACGACGACCATCGGCACGCTCGCCGGTTTCAATAACCATGGCGCGCATGGCCTTTTTCTCAAGCGCTTTCAGGGCGGCTGCAATATCTGCCTTCCAAAGTGTCCGCTCGTCTTCGCTGAACTCCTCGCTTGTCAGGCGCTCTTTCAGTTCCTCAACCTTTTGCATGCGCAAAAGCTTATCGGCATCCTTAAGAGCTGCCGACATTTCCTCAAAATGAGGCTCAATGCGCTGAGCAATCACGGGATCTGCCTCGTGAAGAGGCCATTCAACCGGCTCAATATTGCAGCGGTCAAGGAAGCGACGCTGGGCATCACAGAAGGCGGCGATGGCCTTCTGTCCAAAGGCAATGGCCTCTACCATGTCCTCTTCAGAGATCTCCTTAGCACCAGCTTCTACCATAGAGATGTAGTCAGCCGTACCTGCAATGGTAAGTTCCAGGTCAGAGTTTTTCTCCTCTTCGAAGGTGGGGTTAACGATAAACTCGCCGGTTTCAATATTGCGGCCAATACGCACACAGGCGGCCGGTCCATCAAAGGGAGCAGAACCCAGCATCAGAGCAGCCGAGGCCCCCATTACGCAGATGGTATCGGGTGGGTTAACCTGGTCGGCTACAAAGGTGGTGGCAACAACATGCACCTCGCGCTTAAAGCCTTCGGCAAAGCCCGGGCGAATGGGTCGGTCAATCATGCGAGCTGTCAGAGTGCCTTTTTCAGAGGGACGCGCCTCGCGCTTCAGATAACCACCGGGAATACGCCCCACGGCATACATCTTTTCAATAAAGTCGACGGTAAGGGGAAAGAAATCGTAGTCTTTTTCTTCCTTTGAGATAACAGCAGTGACCAAAACAGTGGTCTCGCCCTGGCTTACCAGAACCGCGCCGCTTGCCTGCTTGGCAAGCTCACCGGTTTCAAGACGATACTCCTTGCCAAAAAGCTCAAAGGTTTCGATGATTTTTTCCATGCTAAAGTTTTTCCTTCTCTTCATCTCATTAGGCCCTATTGCCTAAGAGCTTCTTTGGTGGCGGGTACTTATTTTCGTGCCACCGCGAGCAAAACAACCCTTGTTGATTTGACCGCTTTAAAACCAGCACCTGTACAGACTCAAGTACTGGCACCCGTGGTTTTGCAACCAGGTAATCGAGTATCGAGTAGAGGGCGCATCATTACCTAGCGCGCCGTTCTCTCACACCACCGAAGTGTGCATACTCGGCACACGAAAGAGTGAAAGCCCGCAGATGCGGGCTTTCTTCATGCCTAAATATTGTCGCGAATGCCAAGTTTTTTGATAAGTTCACGATACTCATCAATATCGCGATTCTTAATGTACTTCAGCATGCTGCGACGCTTACCAATGAGCTTCATCAGACCGCGGCGGGTGTGATGATCCTTAGTGTGCACCTTCAGGTGCTCGGTGAGGTTGCGAATACGCTCGGTCAGAATTGCAACCTGTACCCTGGAATTACCGCAGTCATTTTCATTGTCACCGAATTCGGCAACCAGCTCTGCGGTGCGCTCCTTGGAGATACTGAGTCTGCTGGGCATGAACTTCCACCTTTCCTTTCAGACAGCTTAGTGTCATCAGGACAGCTAAAACTGTCTCTTTTTCCTCTCTTTTCTCCGAGTAGCTATGCGGTGGAGCATAAAAACCAGGAAAAAAGCGCCTGCGAATCTTCACACAGGAGCCACCATTATAGTTAAGTTTTGAAAACTTCCGCAGTAATTTTCTGAGGGGGTCACAGCATCCGCATAAATATGGCCTTGATGAGGGAAAAACCACCAGAAAAATCCTCTAGAAAAGCCCGCTCGTAAAAAGAAAATCCAGAGACTTTAAACGCGCCTGCGCATAGGAAAGCGACCACTGCTGCAAAAGATGTAGAAGTGAAAAGGCGGTCCTCGCATCGCAGGGCCTTTCATGAATAGCCGCATAACTTGAAAAGAGCAAGGCGTCGGCCCAAAGAAGCTCCTCTGCCAAAAGAGGGATGCAGTTTAGCTGGCTTTTACAATCTTCACACACCCAGCCACCCTCGCTTATGGAGAAAAACGCCTGGCCCTCAAAGGCTTGCGGACGCGTCTTTGTGCAGTTCACACACATCCTCAGCCCCGGACGAAAACCACAGAGGGCAAATATTTTCAAAAGCGCCGCCGCGCAGATACAGGGCGCCTCTTCTACCGAGGTCTCCTCTAGCGCATCAAAGCTAGCGCAGCTCAAGTCAAAAAGCCGTGCTACTGGCAAATCCTGCTGAGTGAGTCGTGCCAGCAGCTCAGCAATAGGAGCAGCACAGGCACTTAGCTCTAAGCTTGCCGGTAAATTAAGGTGCACACTTAGACTTCGCGCCTCTTTGATAATGGCCAAAGAACGCCCGGGTGCCACCAGTAAATCTGCCGCTGAAAAGAGCTCTAGGCGAGAAGCAAAGGGGCTTGTTGGCTTTCTTGCGCCCTTAGCTACTGCACGCAACTGGGAACC
>CAYSMG010000004.1:15548-19659 GCA_964432045.1 uncultured Eggerthellaceae bacterium | reverse complement strand
TCAAACAAAGGAACCAAACAAAGAAGCGACCTTCCAGTCACATCCGATTATTGGGGGATTCTCAACGTTTTTACAACTTAACTAGCATGCAGTGGGCTTAAAAACCTGTCTTGTGTTAGGGTCTTATCCGTAGAACAGGAGGATTTGGTGCGCATAATAAGCTATCTCAGGTATGCGAAACTAGCAGCTTTGTTCATCGTAGTTCTGCTGGTGGTTCAGGCCTTTACCGATCTTTCACTTCCTCGCTATACCTCAGACATCGTTGATGTGGGCATCCAGCAGTCGGGTATTGAGCATGCAGCAACCGATGCCATGACACAAGACACCTTCGAGACCATCTGTATGCTAGTCAGTGAGGAAGACGAGCAAACCCTGCAAGAGTCCTACGATAAGGACGGCTCTATTTACTATCTCAATGATGCAGGTAGAGATCAAATTGAAGGGCTTGACGAAATAGTCCAAACTCCCCTGGTTCTTATCTATTATGCCGATACTTTAGAGGACTTTGACCTTGAGGCACTTCGAGATGCCTATCTTTTGGGCCTGGTAACTAAGGATCAATTGCAAGAGGGCATAGCTGAGGTCTTGGCCTCCTTTGGCGAGGAGGGCTCAAGTCTTATGGAGCAGCAGGCCATAGAAGCAGCAAAAAGCGAATATGAGTTGCTTGGCTATGACCTTTCAAGTATGCAAATGAGCTATCTTTTACGGACGGGTGCCTCGATGTTAGGGCTTGCGGCTCTTGGTATGTTAGCTTCAATTGCGGTGGGGTATCTGGCTTCACGTACCGGGGCTAAGATTGGGCGTTTGCTGCGCCAAAGACTCTTTGAAAAGGTCGTTACTTTTTCCGATAAAGAGGTGCAAAGTTTTTCGGCGGCCTCACTTATTACACGTGGCACTAATGATATCCAGCAAATCCAGATGGTAAGTGTCATGCTTTTACGCATGGTCTTATATGCACCCATTCTGGCTATTGGCGGCATCATCATGATCTCCACTACCAATGTTGCGATGAGCTGGATCATTGTCCTTGCGGTTGTGTGCCTCTTCATTCTTATAGGCTTTTTGATGTTTTTCGCCTTGCCGAAGTTCCGCATTATGCAAAAACTTATCGATGGGGTGAACTTGGTCGCGCGCGAGATCCTCAGCGGATTGCCGGTCATTCGCGCCTTTGGTCGCGAGCGCTTCGAGGAGGGACGCTTCGACGAGGCAAGTCTTAAACTCATGAAAACACAGCTGTTCACCAATCGTGTTATGACCTTCATGATGCCTTCCATGATGCTTATCATGAATGGGGTTTCTGTCCTGATCATTTGGGTAGGCGGCAGCTATATCGATGCCGGGGTGATTCAAACCGGCGACATGATTGCCTTTATTTCTTACTCAATGACCATCATTATGTCCTTTCTCATCATTGGGATGATTGCCATCATGCTGCCTCGCGCTGATGTCGCTGCTCAGCGCGTGGAGGAAGTCTTGAATGCCCCTCTTTCAGTGCGTGATCCACAAAGCCCGCGCGATGCTGAGCTTGATGCCCAAGAAGGTGGCAAGATAGAGTTTGTCGATGTCTCCTTTAGCTATGCCCCAGAGAGTGATGTGGCCGAACCGGTTCTTCAGCACATCAGCTTTACCGTAGAGCCGGGAACGGTTTGTGCCATTGTGGGGTCGACTGGTTCAGGAAAATCGAGCGTCATTAAGCTGATTGAACGCTTCTATGATGTGAGCGAAGGCAGCATTCGCCTTGATGGGGTAGATATACGTGAACTTTCACAAAAGGCCCTGCGTTCTTCTTTGGGCTATGTTCCCCAGAAGGCCTTTTTGTTTAGCGGGAGTATCGAAAGTAACATTGCTTATGCCGATCTTTCCATGCCTGATGAAGAGGTCTACCAGGCGGCATCGCTTGCGCAGGCTCTATCCTTTATCCAGGCCAAGCCCGAGGGCTTCCAAGAGCCTATTGCCCAGGGTGGCACAAATGTATCGGGAGGTCAGCGCCAGCGCTTGTGTGTGGCGCGCGCTGTTGCATCGGATGCGCGAGTTTTGCTTTTCGATGATAGCTTTTCGGCTCTTGACTATAAAACCGATGCTGCATTGCGCAATGAGCTGCGAAAACAACTTGACAAGCGTACCCTTATCATTGTGGCGCAGCGCATCTCCACCGTTATGGATGCCGACCAGATTATCGTGCTTGAGGAAGGTCGTCTGGTGGGACGGGGCACCCACGCCCAGCTTCTAGAAGAGTGTAAGGAATATCGCGAGATTGCCTATTCGCAACTTTCGGACGCGGAGCTGAAAGGGGGTGGTGTAGCGTGAGCTTGCTTGAGAAGGCACGCAAGGCAGGAGTGGAGTATGCTGCCACTCACCCTCGTTTTGGTGATGAATCCGCCACGGCCCAAGAACGCAAAAAGCGGCGTGAGGCAGCAGCCTTTGAGCTGATGGCCCAATCCTCTACTTCAGCTTCTACGGGTCCAAAGCCTGGACCCCCTGGTCCTCCGCCGGGCCCGGGAGCTCCAGAGGCTAAGGCAAAAAACCTTAAAGGAACGCTCGGCCGCATGCTGAGCTTTATGGCGCAGTTTAAGCTGGCGCTGGTGGCAGTAGGTATCTTTGCACTTTTGTCCTGTGTCTTTAATATTTTAGGGCCAAAGGTGCTCTCGCTTGCAACTACCGAGCTCTTCGAGGGTGTTGTTGCCAAACTGGCCGGTTCTGGTGGTATAGATTTTCAGGCGGTTGGTTTTATTTTACTGACGACCCTGTGTCTATATGGCTTCAGTGCGCTTTCTTCCTTCTTCCAAGGCTGGATGATGACTTCGGTCTCTCAGCGTAGCTGCTACAAGCTGCGTGCTGAGATAGTGGCAAAGATTGAACGTGTGCCCCTGGGGTATTTCGAACGCACTTCTTTGGGTGATACTCTTTCGCGCATTACAAACGACATAGACACCCTAGGCCAAAGTCTGAATCAGGGTCTAACTCAGCTCATTACCTCCACCGCCAGCATTATTGGCGTGCTAATCATGATGCTTAGCATCAATCCGCTGATGACCTTGGTGGCTCTTTGTATTCTGCCCATCTCAGCCATCTTGATAAAGATTGTGATTTCACGTTCGCAGCGCTATTTCCGTCAACAGCAAAGGACCCTTGGTCAGATAAATGGCATGGTGGAAGAGAGCTTTTCTGGCCATGCGGTGCTAAAGGCCTTCTGTCAAGAGGAGGAAACGCTCCACAATTTCTCTGAGATAAACGAAAGGCTCTATGAAAGCGCCTGGAAGTCTCAGTTCCTTTCGGGTCTGATGCAGCCCACTATGAACTTTGTGAGCAATGCGGCTTATGTGGCAGTAGCAATACTGGGCAGTTTTTTTGCGGTGCAAGGCATTATCACCGTAGGCGATATTCAGGCCTTTATTCAGTATGTGAAAAACTTTACCCAGCCCATCACCCAGCTGACCCAAGTCTTTAATGTCTTACAGCAGATGGCTGCGGCGGCCGAGCGCGTCTTTGAGTTTTTGGATTCACCTGAAGAAGAAGCAGAAGCGCTTAAGGCTTCTACCGAAGATATCAGCTGCGATGTGGTCTTTGACCACGTGAGTTTTGCCTACACTCCCGAAAAACCGGTTATTCGTGACTTTTCGGCTCAGGTGGCCGAAGGGCAGACGGTTGCCTTGGTAGGGCCTACGGGTGCGGGGAAGACCACCATTGTGAAGCTGCTTATGCGTTTCTACGATGTAGATGCGGGCGAAATTCGTATCGGAGGCCAAGATATTCGCAGTTACCGGCGCGAGGATGTGCGCCATCTCTTTGCGATGGTTCTGCAAGATACCTGGCTGTTCAAAGGGACCATTCGTGAGAATATTCGCTATGGCAACTTAGATGCCACCGATGAAGAGATTGAAGCAGCGGCCAAGGCTGCCTTTGCCCACCACTTTATCACCACCTTGCCACAGGGTTACGAGACGCTTATTGATGAAGACGCAAGCAATATTAGCCAGGGCCAGCGCCAGCTGCTTACCATTGCGCGCGCTATTTTGGCAGATCATCGGATGATCATCTTAGATGAAGCGACCTCAAGTGTAGACACTCGTACCGAAGAGCGCATCCAGCAGGCCATGGACAACCTTATGGC
>CAYSMG010000004.1:13473-15448 GCA_964432045.1 uncultured Eggerthellaceae bacterium | reverse complement strand
GCTCGTGTGAGGCGGCGGGTTTACTCACAGGGGTAAGCTCAGTTAAGGATAAAGGCTTTAAAGGAGTTATTAACAGAGTATGTCTGCGGTAGATCAGCGCATCTCATCTGACCCTCTCTCATCTTCCAAGAAGGTACAGCTTGCCGTCTTCGATTTCGATGGAACCAGCATTGAGGGCAATTCTCCGGTTTTGTTAGTGAACCATTTGTTTCGCAAGGGGCTTTTAGGCAAGCGTGTTCTTCTGCGCATCCTAGCCTGGGGTATTGCGTATAAATTGCGCTTGCCACAAAACGAAAGTTGGGTGCGTGGTCTGGTTTTTTCGGCCTTTGCAGGGAGGCCAAAAGATGAGGTCGATGCCTACTTGATGCGTTTTTATGACCAAATAATTGCCCCCCGTTTTCGTGAGCAAGCCGATGCTGCCATGCGCTCTCACAGACAGGAAGGAATGGTTGTGGTGGTGGTATCGGCCACCTTTGAGCCTATTGTGCTTCGCGCCTTGGAAGGGCATCCCTTCCAGTTTCAAATTTCCACTCGTATGCGGGTTGCCGATAATGGCACCTATACCCGGGAGGTGGAGGGTCTGCCGGTGGAAGGGGAGGAAAAGCTTGTGGCAATTTCCCGCTTTGCCGATAAACAATTTGGTAAAGGAGCCTGGGAAATAGCCCATGCCTATGGCGATCACCACTCCGATAGAGCCGTATTGGGAGCTGCGCGTACGCCTCATGCGGTAGATCCCGACCGCCCCTTGGCGCGAACTGCGCGTCGTTTGGGTTGGGAAGTATGCATGTGGTGACCTTCCGTGTGCTAAGGGCGCCTCAGATGCTTGCCAAAGAGGAGCTTAAATACCTGATGTGTGCTTAGCAAATATCCGCTGCTAGGCCGGAGTGAGCTAGGCAGCTTATGCAGTTTGTGCCTTGTAGTTTGCTTGTAACATTGTGTGCAGTAAAATGCTATCTGTAAGAAAGCAATTAGAAGGATGTAATCTTTATCCGTGAGTTATAAAAGCGATATGAATGAAAACGAAGGAAGTGGGCATATGTACGAAGACATGGGTGCAGAAAGCTCACCAAGCCAAAACAACGATTCTGACAATTCTTGTAATGCCTACCTAGCGCGTGCGGCAAAGGCCTGTTCTGCTGGCGATTCGCAGTTGGGCCTGCATCTGTATCTTGCTGCCTATGAGCGCGGCGCACATGATACTGCTGCCTTTGATGATGCTGCCCATGCTTTGCGTAAGGCTTGGGTTTTGGCGGTGCAGTTAAAAGAACGTTCTTTGGCTGAATACATTTTCGAAAAGCTTGAACCGGTGTTGGATTCTACCGAGCTTGCCATTTGTGCCGAACAGTTGCAGGGTATGGCTCTTGATAAGCTGGAAGAATTTGGCTTGTCGCGCGAAGATCTTCAGGAAATGACCGAAATGATCTCTCAGGACTTTTTGGGTTTCCCATCCGCACCGCGCTTGATGAAGGTAGAGCACCTCACCATGCCAACACCGGGTCAGGGGATTTTTGCCAATTTTAAGAAAGGTGCAGGTACAAAGAGTACCTTAAGTGACACATCTCAGAAAGAAGCTGAGTCTCAAACGCAAGATTCCTCTAGACCTTTGAAGCCTACAGATGAAGAGTCGGCGCTTGCTAAGAACAAGCAAAAAGCTGGGAGTAGTGAGTCTTTGCCCACTGAAATACAGGCTTCCCTTGTTGCAGGTGCGGCCTCATTAGGTGAAGCTGGGCTCTCTTCATCCAAGCTTTCATCTAAAACTTCGTCTAAAGCCTCTTCTGATGCCGGCGTAAGGGAGGAGAGCGCTCTGGCATCCACTAAGGGTTCTGACACCATTGAAAATGCCGATTCCCATGCTAAGGTCTCAACCTTAGAAGATATTTCCTATCAGGATTTGGCAGGCTATGGCAGCACGATACGCGTCATGCGTGACTTTGGCATTGGCGCGCAAGACGACCCACAATTCCAGGACTTGGTA
>CAYSMG010000004.1:0-13373 GCA_964432045.1 uncultured Eggerthellaceae bacterium | reverse complement strand
TCGGCGGTAGAAAGCCCTGAGGTCTATGTTATAGCCTCGGCGGCCGATACCAGCGAAATTGACCCCTTCTTCTGTGATTTGCTTGAGCCCTTAACGATAGTGGATATTGATCTTCCCACTGAAGAAGAGCGTGGTGAAATATGGATGGATATAGCGCATAATCATCCCTCTTTGCGGGGTATTGATCAGTCGCAACTGGTGAAGTTTTCTTCGGGCTTGCCCCGCTATGATATCTATGTGGCTGCACGCGAGGCCATAGAAGATGCCTACAAGGAAAGTCTGGTAAAGCGCAGCTATGTTGCGGTGAGCAGAGACAATCTCTTTGAAAAGCTTGCAGCCTATCAACCGCTCGACTCAAGTGAATATAAGGCTTTAGAAGATGCTGTCGTGGCCGATTTCTCTCGCGGTTTGGATGCACCTCTGGATGACCTTTTAAAGGATGAGGATTAGGCCATGGATGTGACACGTCGCTGCGATTACGCGTGCCGTATTTTACAAGCAGCTTATCGAAGTGGTGAGTCTTATCTTTCGGTCTCAGATATTGCTGATCAGGAAAACATTCCCTATGCCTTTGCGCGCAGTATTCAACATGATCTGGTAAAAAGTGGTCTTATTAAAACTGTGCGGGGGGCACGCGGTGGTCTGACGCTTGATTGTGATCCTGCCACCACGACAATCCTTGCGGTATTAGAGGCTTTGCAGGGGCCGGTGAGTGTGTCTGCCTGCGTCATGGATTCTTCTATTTGCGAGCGACAGCCTCATTGTCACTACAACCGGGTATGGAGTGGAGCCGATAGACTGCTGCGGAATTACCTGTCCTCTATCACCCTTGCTGACCTGTTCGATCTAGGGGAAAAGCACCCGGTGATTCAGGCGGCAGTGGAAGGCCCCTTGGTCTTCAGTTCACCACAAGCTGTCGAAGAGGAACAACACTGCGAAGCTGACTGCGCCTATGCCTAGGCGGTCTATGTCTGTCAAAGTGTCTTGGCCCCAAGATGCGCCGACAAGGGATGAGTTTTGCGCTCGGGTGCGCGAGGCGGGAAGGCGCTATTATCGTGACCTGCCCTGGCGCAATATTGAAGATCCTTATGCGGTGCTCGTTTCTGAGGTTATGCTTCAGCAAACTCAGGTGGTGCGGGTAAAGCGTTTTTGGTCTCGATTTTTGACACACTTTCCCACCATAGATGCCCTGGCTGCAGCCGATACTGCTGTGGTATTGGAACAGTGGCAGGGTCTGGGTTATAACCGCCGGGCGCTTATGCTCAAGCGTGCCGCCGAGGAATGTGCCCTGTGCTACGAAGGGAAGCTGCCTTGTACGACTGAAGAGCTAGAAAAGCTGCCCGGCATTGGACCGGCGACGGCTGCAGGGGTGGTGGCCTTTGCCTTTAATAGGCCGGCGACATATTTGGAGACTAATGTACGCAGCGTATTTATTCACGAGCTCTTTCCTCACGAGATCCAGGTGAAGGATTCCCAGCTCATACCGCTTGTGTGTCAAACCTGTCCCCAGCAGGATTCGCGCAGCTGGTATTACGCGCTTCTTGATTACGGCGCCTACCTTAAGGCTACTTCTTCCAACCCTTCACGGCGCAGCGCTCATCACAGTCGTCAGAGTGCCTTTGAGGGTTCACGTCGTCAAAAGCGTGCTGAGCTTTTGCGTATAGTACTCGGCGCTGGTTCTTTGGGTATTTCTCTTGGTGAGGCAGCTGCCCTCCTTGATGAAATGGAGCGCTTGTGTGGTCGGGGTGGTATTGAGGATTCTCTTTTTCTTTCCCTTGTCAGGGATCTAGAAAAAGAAGGCTTCTTTCACCGAGAAGGGGAGCGCCTTTTTCCCTAAGACAATTTTTTAAGGGTGATTTCTCTTAAGGGGACTGTGATATACTTCGATGGCTCCGTGGGGGAGTAGTCGGCACCTTTAAAAAGGTGCGTTCTAGTCAACACACTGCTGCATATGCGGCTGGCGAGTTCTTAAACGACAAGACTCACGGTGCGGCCTTAGTTTCCGCACCGTGCATTTTTTGAGGCATCGGCGCGGGGCGCCGGTGTCTTTTTGTTTTCTACGACTATCCGAGGGGGAATTGTGGGAATCGTAGAGCTTGCACTTATTGCGGTGGGTCTTTCCATGGATGCCTTTGCGGTGGCCATTTGTAAGGGTTTGGCCATGAAGCGTCTTGATGTGCGTCAAGGACTTATCATTGCGCTTTTCTTTGGCGGCTTTCAGGCTCTCATGCCCAGCATAGGCTGGCTTTTGGGAGCGCAACTCCAGTTTTTCATTACGCCCATTGACCACTGGATTGCCTTTGTTTTGCTTGTCTTTATTGGCGGCAAGATGGTCTTTGAGGCTCTGCGTGAGATAAAAGAGGAGAAAGACTGCGCTTGCGACACTGCCGCAGAATTGGACTTACATCCTCGTCTTGATATACGCGAGATTGCCCTTTTGGCAGTAGCAACCAGCATTGATGCCCTTGCAGTAGGGATTACCTTTGCCTTTTTGCAGGTGGATATTGTCTTTTCTGCATCACTGATTGGTCTTGTGACCTTTGTGATCTCCTTTGCGGGGGTTGTTGTGGGGCAGTTCTTTGGTGCGCGTTTCAAGCACACCGCTGAACTTCTTGGCGGGCTGGTCTTGATAGGTATTGGGCTAAAGATTCTCTTAGAACACCTGGGCTTTCTAGCCTAGCCTAGCCTAGCCTTGCAAAATAGGATAACTACCCAAGATCTTTACCTCACGCAGCTTCAAACGCAGACAATTAAGAGCAGTCTGGACAGCTAAATCATTGACCGACTTTTCAAACTCAACAAAGAACATGTAATCGCCTAGGGTCTGCTTGGTGGGACGAGACTGAATCATGGAAAGGTCTATGCCTGCATAGGTAAATTCCGAAAGAATCATATTCAGGGTGCCAGCCCGGTTGACATTCAGAAAGAGGGCAAGTGAGGTCTTGACGCGCTCGCCATCAAACACTGGTTCATGACCCTGGCGGCCAATGAGGGCAAAAGAGGTCTGGTTGCCGAAGTGATCCTCAATTTCTCGTTCGTAGACCACCGCCTTGTGAGTATCGGCGGCAAGTGAGTTGGCGATACCAGCAATATGAATATCAGAAGCAGCCAGGCGTGCACTTTCTGCGGTAGAAGAGGTGGTAATAGTACTGCGTCCGGGAAGCATTTCGGCAAGGTAGTGACGACATTGTGCTAGTCCCTGGGCATGCGAGGCGACAGTGTGAATGTCTTTTAGCTCTGCCTCGGGATGCATCACCAAGCAGTGATGAATGTCTATCACCTCTTCGCCTAAGATGATCGCCGAACTTTTAAAGGCAAAGTTATCTAAGGTGGCAGTAACAGGACCTTCTAAAGAGTTCTCTTTGGCTACCACACCGTATTCGCACTTACCGCGATCGACGTAATCAAAAACTTCATCGAAGGAAGTGCATTCTATAAGGGAGGCATCGGGTATACTAAGTCTTTGGGTAAAAATCCGTGCCGCCTCATCTGAGTAGGTGCCCCGAGGGCCAAGAAAGGCTATTTCGGTCTGTGGGTGCATTATCAAGCTTTCCTTCCAATTTCTAAGTTCAGCCAGTTCAAGGGCTTGGTAGCATACTTTATCATAGCGCATTTTTTCAGGGTATTAGGCTTTTATTATCATGAAGGCTGGAGTGCTATGTTACGCAGGAACACTTCTGTAACATTTTGATACCGCTGGTGGGGCAACAGAGCATTTTTGAAATTTTGGGGGTACTGCTGCTGCGTTTTTTGTGGATAATGGGGCTATAGTACCGGACCAGACGAGAGGTACCAAAAAGAGAGGGAGGTGTGCATATGGGAACTGAAGCTACTGCAGTTAAGTTTCAGAACCTACTGGAGGCACGCGGCATTTCGCGGCGAAGCTTTATGAAGCTTTGTGGCACAATTGCTGTTGCAGCCGGGTTAGGAGAGTTAGCGGTACCGCGTGTGGCGCAGGCTTTGGAAGAGTCTGTTATTGGTGCATTAGAGGGAAACCTCTATCCAGTTATCTGGATTGAAGGCGCATCATGTACAGGTTGTACCGAATCCTTCGCACAGGTGGAAACGCCCGATGCTGCTACGGTGGTTCTTGAGATGATCTCTTTGAACTACTCTGAGACTTTGTCAGCTGCTGCAGGTTATTCCATGGAGGAAGCCAAAGAGCAGACGATAGAGGCAGGCAACTACATTCTTATTTATGAGGGCGCAGTTTTGGAGGGCTGGAATGGCCACGCTCTTAGGGTTGCCGATAAGCCCGGAACCGAGCATCTTGTTGAGGCTGCCGCTAATGCAAATGCCGTGATTGCTTTGGGTTCTTGTGCGGTAAACGGTGGCTGGATGGGCGCTAACCCCAACTCATCGGATGCTTTGGGTGTGCAGAAGTATCTTGAGAAGGCAGGCGTTGATGTTCCGGTCGTCAACATTCCTGGTTGCCCTGCTAATCCTGAGTGGCTCACTGCTGTGCTTGTGGATGTTGTGGTTGCGGGTCTTGGCCCTGATGAGCTTGATCTTACTTCTGAAAACAAGCCGGCAGGCATCTTTAGTCAGACCATTCATGACAACTGCGAGCGTCGTGGACATTTTGAGAATGGCGAATTTGTTTACGAGTTTGGCTCAGAAGAAGAAGCCAAGGGTTATTGCTTGTATCCGGTGGGCTGCCGTGGGCCTCAGACCATGTCTAAGTGCGGTGTGACCCTATGGAACAACCGCCGTTCTTGGTGCGTTCAGGCGGGTGCTCCTTGCATTGGCTGCTGTGAGGCTAACCCGAATGATCCTGGGCAAAACTGGGTAGAAGTGAATACCCCGTTCTTCAAGCGTCATCGTGACCTGCGTATTGGTGACTGGATTGTTCAGCCGGGCACCATTGCCCTGGGTGTTACCGCACTGGTGGCTGCTGCTTTGGTGGTGCACGGCTTTGGTATGAAGATCTCTGGACGCATGGATGGCGGTGCCGACTTTGAGAAGGTACGTGCCTGGGATGCTAAGAACCCGGAGAAGTCCATTGGTGTGTATGACCTGTCCAAGGAAGAGAAGAAGAAGCTTGCTGCTGAATCCTCGGGCAATGTGGCTGCTGTTGTCGTTGAAGACGAAGATGACGATACTGAAGAGGGGAGGTAAGCTCGTATGACTCGTTCGGTTATTGACCCGATTACCCGCATCGAGGGACACCTGCGTGTTGAGATGGAAGTAAATAACAGCGGTGTAGTAACGGATGCTTGGGTATCTGGTGGCTGCTTTCGTGGTATGGAAATGACAGTTGAAGGTCGTACTCCTGAAGATGCCGCGCAAATTGTGCAGCGTATTTGTGGTGTATGTCCGGTTTCGCACGCGCATGCTTCCTCTATTGCTGGTGAGAAAGCCTATGGCATCACCATCCCAAACAATGCGCGTATTATTCGCAACCTTTTAGAGGGTGCTCAGTACTTGCATAGTCATATCTTGTGGTTCTACAACCTAGCAGCGCTTGACTATGTGAATCCGATCAATGCGCTGAGTGCTTCTGCAGCCGATGCCTATGATTTGGCTTTGGCCGCAGGCACCTCTACGAACACCGACTTTGTGGCCTTGCAAGAGCGTCTTTCTACCTTTGCTGCTAATGGCCAGCTCTCTATTTTCTCGGGCAACTGGTTTGATGCCGATGACGGCACCGCCTATGCCCTGCCCCCTGAGCTTGATTTGATCTGCACAGCGCACTATCTTGAGGCGCTGAAGATGCAGGCAAAGGCTTCCGAGGTAGCAGCTCTCTTGGGTGGCAAGATGCCTCATGTCATGACACTTATTCCTGGTGGTACTTCCTTTATCCCCACCGACGAAAAGCTTGATGACCTAAAGGCTCTTTGCGATGAGATTTATGAGTGGGTTGCTTCAACCATGTTGCCTGACACCTTGGCTTTGGCTCCCTACTACACCGATGCCTTTAACTTCGGTAAGGGCTGTGGCCGCTATATCTCCTGGGGTGTGTTCGAAAGCGCCGAGGGCTTTGGTGGTGACTATGTTGAGCAGATGAAGAACCGCTATCTGCCCATGGGCATCTTGGACGAGAATCTCAATATCTCCGACGTTGAAGAAAGCCTCATCACCGAGTATGTGGGCCACTCTTGGTATGAAGGGGAGGATACCTATACCTCACCCTACTTCGTAACCAACCCCGAGTTCACCGAATACAATGTGGACGATCGCTACACCTGGGTAAAATGCCCTGCCTATGATGGTAAGTGCATGGAGGCAGGTAGCATGTCTCGTTTGCTCGCGGCTTATGTGCGCGGTGTTCCCTTCATTGTTGAGCAGGTGGATGGTCTGCTTGAAGCCTTGGGTAGTCCGGGTGACTTTACCCCGGTGCAATCGACCTTGGGACGTACTGCTGTCCGTCAAATTGAAACGCTCTATGTGGCCGATCTGATGCGTCAGTGGGTTGACGAGCTTATCGAGGCCATTAAGAGTGGTGATAGCGAATACTTTGCTTCACCCACCACCATTACGGGTTCGGGCACTGGTTTTTGGGAAGCTCCGCGTGGCGCTTTGTATCACAGCGAGTCGGTCCAGGATGGCAAGATTACGGGATATCAGATTATTATTCCTTCTACTTGGAACCTTGCACCGAAGAATGCTTCAGGTGAGAATGGTCCTATGGAGCAAGCGCTTATAGGATGTCCGGTAGGCACTATCGAAAAGCCTATTAACGCCTTGCGAACGGTTCATAGTTTCGACCCCTGCACGGCCTGTGCGGTGCATATCACCCAGCCTGGTACGGGCAAGAGCTTCGAAACAGTTACCAGCCCTTGGGGGGTGAAGTAAATGGCACACTTAGCACATTATCGTGAGGCTCATCCGCTTCCCTTTGTTGTTACGCACTGGATCAACCTCGTCATGATGATCATTTTGATCATCACGGGCTTCTGCATCCATTTCCCGTTTTGGCCTGGCTTTATGGGCATAGCTCGCGGCGTGCATATCTTCTGCGGCTTCGTCCTGTTTATCAACTGCATAGTGCGTGTCGTCTTGGCCTTCTTTGTAAAGTCGGCTCCGACGGGGGGTACGCGCAAGACGGTCAAGGACTACAAGACCTGGCTGCCTCAGAAGGATAACCGTCATCAGGCTGGTGCTTGGATCAAGTACTACCTGTTCCTGAAGAAGGATCATCCTCTGGGTGCAAAGCTGGGCGTTCCGCAAAAACTGAGCTATCTGCTTATTCCAATTTTGATCATTATCATGTTTATCACAGGTTTGTGCCTGTGGCAGACCACCGCTCAGTTGCCCCTCTTTACTGCACTGACCAACTTGGTAGGCGGTGCGATGAGTATGCGCATCATCCACTATTTCATGATGTACATCTTCATCGTCTTCATGTTCATTCATGTATATCTGGCTAATATTGAAGGTCTTGCTCCTACCAAGCTTATGTTCTTCTGGAAGGAACATGGCGGTTTGGTCTACGATCCCGATAAGCACGTTATTGTGGGCGAGGATGATTTAAAGAAGCACTAAGCTTTAGCTGAACTAGGCTTTAGCCGATTGCCGATTAAAAGAAGGGTCCAGGCATTGCTTGGACCCTTCTTTTTCGGGGTGGATATACTGTTTTCAGGTGGGAAGGAGCAGATGATGGAAGTAGTCAAATTTAGCAAGGAGCAAGTTGCCAAAGAAGATGATTTCATGAAAGGTATCCCGCGCCTAAATTTGGCAGCCTTTTTACTTCCGCCTATATGGGGTCCGGCTCATGGTTTTTGGGTGACCATCCTGTTTTATCCTATCTGGATTTTTGCCGACAACACCTTCTATGCCGCCTATTCCAACCCCACCTTCCTATCCCTTATTTTGGCCCTGCTTGTCTTTGTGGTGCTGGTAGCTTTAACGGCAGCCTTTTCCATTCTGGGTCAGCCTTTTGCCGCGCACCGTGCAGCTGAAAGAGGTAAGACCAAAGAAGAATACCTGCGTCGTCAGCGTCAGTGGGCTGTGGGCTGCGCTATTGCGGGTTGTGTTTTGCTTATTGCTGCCACCTACTACAATCTTGCCATTCGTCCGGGCTTGGATGCCTAGCATATGGAACCCAGGATTGCGATTTTGTGCGTAGGCAACAAGCTTATGCTTGATGACGGGCTTGGACCTGCGGTCTATGAGGACTTGCAAAAACGCTATATTTTCCCTGAGAACGTGAGTCTTTATGATATCGGCTGTCTCAGTATGGACATGCTTTTTGTTGTAAGAGATAGCGATGTGGTGATAAGTGTTGATGCGGTAGATGGCACAGATAAACCAGCAGGCACCGTTTTTCGTTTTACTCCTGATGCCATGGCGCGTCACAGCGGAGCAAATGCCTCCTTGCATGATCTTAAGCTGATTGATCTTTTTGATGCTGCTGCGCTTTTAGGTTATGAGGCCGAGGGTCTCTGTTTGGGAATGCAGGTAGAAAACCCCTCACCGGCTAGGGTATGTATAGGGCTTACTCCTCAGGTGCATGCAGCACTTCCGCTTCTGAGCGATACCGTGATAGGAGAGCTTGCTCGCCGGGGAGTACAGGTTAAAAAGCGCGAGGTAAATAATTCCGGTAAATAATTCCTAGGCATCAAACAAATTATGTATCAAGTAAGGTGCTTAAAATGTGTTAGGGTGACAGGATCCTTTGCTTAGGAGGCTACAGTCCTCAAACATCGGCACAGTAAGGAGTCTGATACCTATGGATATTCACATTACTGAAGCAGTCGGCAGTCAGTCTTAACTCATCTGATTTATAAAAATATCTTGATCTGTGGGTTGATGAATGCAGAGAAGGGATGCTTTGCTGTGCTTATAGATAGGCTTGCGGCCTCGCTTGAAAAATCGGGGTGTTTAGCTGCCTTTTGGGAGAAGTTGGATGCAGGTAGCGACGCTGGTTTAGCGGTAGCAAGCTCGGCGCGCCCCTTTTTATGTGCGGCACGGTTTGCTTATCGACCTCAAAGCACCTTAGTGGTAGTGGCCAGTGAAGATGCGGCCATAAGTTACGCCCAGCAGATGTCGGCTTACTTGGGTGAAGACAAGGTTCTGCGTTTTCCCGAGCGGACCGACCATCCCTTTGCAAAAAAGACAGTTGATGTGCGTGCGGCGGCCTTGCGCATGCGGGCCGCCTATGCCCTGTCTCAGGGTCAAGAGGTGCTTGTAGTAGCCAGTGCTCGCTCGCTTTTGCGTACCCTTCCCCCAAAGGAAGCTCAGGTGTGCACTCCGCTTGTCCTAGAGACGGGCTGCGAGCTACAGGATATGCCCCATGCTAGGGAAAAGAAGCTTTCTGCCTTTGAGGATCTGGCGCAGATCTTAGAAGATGCAGGTTTTGTTAATACCGGAGAGCTTGAGGGGCCGGGGACCTTTTGCGTGCGCGGGGGTACTATAGATCTTTATCCCGGCACAATAGGATATCCCGTTCGTCTTGACTTTTTTGGCGATGAGTTAGATGAAATTCGTCGCATCGTGCCCAGTACCAGACAGACCATCCAGTCGCTTTCTTCGGTGGAAATTTTTCCTGTACGAGAGTATTCCTGTAGCAAAAAAAATCTTTTACGAGCCAGGAAAAAACTTGAGGTACCCGCACGGACGCAAGCAGGGTTGCGCAAGCTGCTTGAAGAGCTAGAAGGGGGTTTGCACGTCGAAGCTGCTGCGGCCCTCATGCCGTATCTGTACGATAATCTTGCTACTTTAGGTGATTATTTAGTTGATGGTGCCTTAACGGTTTTAATAGAACCACGCTCGCTTATTGATGATGCCCAGCATGCCTTAGATGAGATTCTTGCGCGGGCGGATGGGAGCGGTATCTCTTTGGCGGGTCTGTTTGTTCAGCCGAATGAGATCTCCTATGGGGAAAATCAGCGGGCTACCTATATTTCCATCATGCGAGTGGGCGGAAGGGTTGATGCTGAACTGCCGGTAAAACGGGTAGAGGTGGCAGGCCACCCCGAAAAGCTCTTTGGGCGTCTTCATAGTTTGATAGAGGCAAACTATACGGTGGTATTTAGCGTGCCAAACCTGCGAGCGCGTCAGGATATGAAACTTGCCTTGGTTGACCGCGCGCTTCCCATTGCCGATTGGGAAGACTCTCAACAGTCTTTGCGCCGGGGTATAGTGAACATCGTCGAAGTTGAAATTCCCTTAGGCATGATTATTCCTAAGGCAAAGCTTGCCCTGGTCAGTATCTCAGATACTCAGGGGGCCTCTTCCGTGCGCCCCAGCAGACACATCGATCTTACTGAAATTACTTTTCCTTACAAGCCCGGTGATTATGTGGTGCATGCCGCGCACGGTATTGCCCTATTTAAAGACCTCGTGCGTCGTGAGATTGATGGTACTGTTCGTGACTACCTGTATTTAGAGTATGCCGAAGGCGACAAGCTTTTTGTGCCGGTAGAGCAGCTTGATAGGGTGACCCGCTATGTAGGTCCTGAGGGGGCCAGTCCGCGACTAACGCGTCTGAATACGGCTGATTGGTCGCGTGCTTTGCAAAGGGCGCGCAAGGCCAGTAAAAAGCTTGCCTTCGATTTGGTGGACGTGTATGCTCGTCGGGCCTCGGTGCAGGGTTATCGCTTTAGCGAAGATACCCCTGCCCAGCACGAGATGGAAGATGCCTTCCCTTACCAAGAAACACCGGATCAGCTGGCGGCTATTGCTGAGGTAAAGGCCGATATGCAATCCTTACGACCGATGGACCGACTTATTTGCGGCGATGTTGGTTTTGGTAAAACCGAGGTTGCCCTACGTGCGGCCTTCAAGGCCACCCAAGACAGTAAGCAGGTCATGGTCTTGTGTCCCACCACCATTTTGGCGCAGCAGCACTACATAAGCTTTAAAGAGCGCTGTGAACCCTTTGGGGTAAGGGTAGAAGTCCTATCGCGTTTTCGTTCACCCGCCCAACAAAAGAGCGCCTTGGAGGGCTTTGCCGAGGCCAAGGTCGACATCTTGGTGGGAACTCATCGTCTGCTCTCACGTGATGTTAACCCTCATGATTTGGGGCTTGTTATTATCGATGAGGAACAGCGCTTTGGTGTGGGTCACAAGGAGCAATTAAAAAACCTGCGTGAAAGCATCGATGTACTCACGCTTTCGGCCACTCCTATACCGCGCACCATGCAAATGTCGCTTTCGGGTGTGCGCGATATGAGCCTTATTCTGACGCCTCCTGATGATCGTCGTCCGGTTGAGGTGCATGTGGGCGAGTGGGATCCTGATCTGGTAAGTGCCGCAATTAGACGAGAGCTTGCTCGTGGAGGGCAGGTTTATTACGTCAGCAACCGCGTAAGGTCAATTGAAGAGGCGGTAGGGCGTGTTAGTTCTGCTGCTGGAGAGGCGCGTGTTGGAGTGGCTCACGGACAGATGAGTCATGATGAGCTGGAAGCTGTGATGGAAGAGTTCAGCGCGGGTGAGTTGGATGTCTTGGTGGCAACCACCATCATAGAAAGCGGTATCGATAATCCCCATACCAATACGCTGATCATTGAGGATTCTCAGCGCTTGGGACTTGCGCAGATGTATCAGCTTAAGGGGCGGGTGGGTCGCTCTTCGGTACAGGCCTATGCCTTTTTCATGTTCCCTGAAAAGGTGCACTTAAGTGAGGAAGCTCAGGCGCGACTTTGTGCTTTGGGTGAGCATACCGAGCTGGGAAGCGGCATGCGTGTTGCCATGCGTGACCTTGAAATTCGCGGAGCAGGAAGCCTTTTGGGCGCCGAGCAGTCGGGTAATATGAGCGCGGTGGGCTTTGACCTCTTTGCGCAGATGCTTGCCCAGGCGGTGGCGGCAACGCGAGAGGGTAATCTAAAGGCAGCCGATACCCTACCTCCGGCACTTTCCGACATTACGGTTAATATTGCAGGTCATACCTATCTTCCGGAAGAGTATGTACCCGACGGTGACGAACGGGTGCTTTGGTATCGCAAGATTGCAGGGGCTTCCACTCTGGCCTCGGTAGATGATTTGGAAGCAGAGCTTAAGCAAAAACATCCCGATATGCCCGCAGCTGCTCAGGCACTCTTGGAAAAGGCGCGCATTAAGGCCTTTGCCAATGAGCACCATATTAAAACGGTATCGGTCACCGGTGGTAGGCTAGTAGTTGAGCCGGTTGATATTCCGAAAGGTATTCAGACTAAGTTGCGTCGCGCACAGGGAAGGTATCTTTCGGAAAAGCGTAAGCTAAGCCTGCCGATACGCTATTTCAAGCAGGAAGAAGGAGTTTCGCTTTTGGGTCCCATTGCTCAGTTTTTGCAAGAGCTGTTTGAGGATGAAAATCGCGAGCCTTCAAAACTGCGAGGATAGCTTATCGCTTGATGGGGTCTTAGCCGTAGGAGTTTTTGCTGGCAATAGCTACTGGATAAAAGGTTTTATCAATAGACGTATACAAATGGTGATAAATTTTGAATGAAAGCTTAAGAGCGAAGCGCCACTTTATTCGTGGGGTCGTGGCTGCCTTGGTAGGCGGTGCCCTTTGGGGCTTTTCTGGCTCCTGTGCACAGTATCTATACGCCCACTATGATATTGAACCCCTATTTATCACTTGGGTGCGCATGCTTGGTTCTGGCATCTTGTTTTTGCTGCTCTTGCTACTTCGGCAACCGCAGGGTGTAAAAGCAATGCTTAGTGATGCAAAAACGCGTAAAGGTCTGGTGCTCTTTGGTGTTGTGGGTCTCTTTTTATGTCAGCTAACCTTTGCTTTTTCGGTCAATGCGACCAATGCAGGAACCGCAACCGTTCTTCAAAGCACTAACACCATCTTTATCATGCTTTTTGTATGCCTTACCTCTCGAACCAAGCCCCGGCCTCTTGAGCTTTTGGGTCTCATCTTGGCCATATTTGCCACCTGGCTTATTGCTACCCAAGGAAACCCTGCTGCCTTGGTTTTGCCGCTGGCGGGTCTGGTTTGGGGTTTACTTAATGCCTTAAGCTGCAGCTTCTATATTGTCTATCCCAAGGAACTCTTTAAGTCTTGGGGCAGCTTGCCGGTTACCGGTCTTGGTATGCTGATAGGGGGCATTGCAGCCTTTCTGTTGTGGCTTGGTAGTGCACCGTGGGATACCTCATTTTATGTGCCCCAGCTTGGCTTAGATGGCATCTTGGTGCTGGCGGCTATTGTGATCGTAGGTACTCTTGCAGCCTTCGCGCTTTATCTGCATGGGGTAGCCTTGGTTGGTTCGGTAAAGGGAGGCCTTTTGGGTACTGTCGAGCCGGCGAGCGCCATGGTGCTTTCTGCCCTTTGGCTTAATACGCTTTTTAGCTGGGCTGACTGGCTGGGACTTATCCTTATGGTGGCTATGATTTTTCTTGTTAGCTTATCTGGCTCAAAGGAGCTTGAGCAAAAGCGCAACTAGCTGTGCTTTTGAGTTCTAGCTAAGTGTGCAGTCAAATTGCAGTTAGGCGCGCAGCTGAGT
>CAYSMG010000003.1:18507-24424 GCA_964432045.1 uncultured Eggerthellaceae bacterium | reverse complement strand
ACCAATGAAGGAGCATACCCTCTCTAAGAAAAACAAGATTTTCGTGACGCTTTTGTTCCCTTAGCCCTCTTCGAAGTCCCTTTTCGGAGGCCTATAGGAGGGACAGCGGTAATCGTGTACCTCGACAGCCTGGACAATCTCAGAAATCCAGGTATCAAGGGGCAGTTTAGCTTCCACCTCTTCCACCTGGGCAAGTTTGGCATGGGTTTCAGGATTGCGCGGCATAAAGAGCGTGCAGCAATCGGGCGCATCCTGAGAAGAAATCTCGTAGGTACCCAGGCGCTGAGCTTCATTGATAATTTCAAGCTTATCTGTACCAATAAGGGGTCTAAATACCGGCATATCTACCGCTGCATCGGTACAAGAGATATTATCCAGGGTTTGCGAGGCTACCTGACCTAGGCTTTCTCCCGTAACCAAGGCTTTTGCACCCTCCCGATAAGCTAGGGCTGCCGCCACCTTGAACATGAGACGACGGTACAAAATAACACGCAAGGCCGGAGGGGCCACCAAGGAAATCTCGCGCTGATAATCGCCAAAGGGCACGATATATACCCGGGCTATGCAACCGCTTTCCTGCAAGACCTGAGCAATATCATCCACCAGCCACTCACTGGTATCCGCCGTTTGCGGGCGACCCGAAAAGTGGACCCCCACCACCTCGGCACCACGCCGCGCCATACGCCAAGAGGCTACCGGGGAATCAATACCCGATGACAAAAGCGAAACCACCCGCCCGGAGCTGCCAACTGCTAGGCCCCCAATACCGGCAATGCTTTTGGCATAAACGTAGCTGGCATTTTGAACCACCTCTACCCCCACCGTCACGCTGGGGTCTTTCATCTGCACCTTTAGGGCAGGAAAGGCATCAGAGAGGCGAGCGCCAATTATTTGGTTAATCTGGGGCGAGGGAACAGGAAAGTCGGTATGCGCTCGGCGTGCTGCCACCTTGAAGCTTTGCAGAGACCCCGCCTCGCTCATAGCTGCGATACCCGCCTCAGCTATCTGGTCAAGATCGCGCCCGCACTTAAAGCCACAGGAAACCCGAGCGACACCGGGGATTTTCGCAATAAGCTCGCAGGCCTCATTGGCCAGCTCTTTTGAGCTTCCCTCTTTGAAAAAAACAAGGAGACGTCCCGAAATGCGGTGTATGGTCACCACGGGGTACGCCTCTAATAATGCCTCAAGGTTTTTCAATAGGCGCATTTCAAAGCTTGCGCGGTTTTTACCCTTCAGGCCAATTTCATGATAATGAACTAAGCAAATACGCTGGTAGCGCGTCATAAGCTAGTGATTCTTTACATCAATGGTTGTCGGGTCATAGGAAATATCGCCCCGTGAGACCTCGTTAAAAGCAATGGTAAGCGGTTTTTTATCAGCGGCACGCGCAATTTCTACCGCTGTTTGAAGCTGAATAGCACGGTCACGTTGACCACGCATCATGTCATTGATGTCATGGGCGCGCTTGGATGCCAAGGCGCACAGTAAAAAGCGGTCGTTATCGGTCTGATCAAGCAGAACATCAATTTTCGGCTCGATAATACTCATGAAAATCGTCCTTTAACCTTGCTCGTCTATCCACAGTTCTCTTCGTTAATTTAAGCCCAGTGCTTATAGCACTTATGCCTATGGCACCTATTTTGGTTCAGCCGGTGAGGAGTTCAGTCAGCGCAGTGGTTTATATAGGCAACCAACTCGTCACTTACCCGCTCTAGGTCGTCATTTACCAAGCGTATGTCATAGCGATTCGCACAGCGCAGCTCGGCTTCGGCCACCTTCATGCGAGAGTCAATGACCTCTTGGGTATCAGTCCCGCGCACACGCAGGCGCTCTTCCAATACCGCAAGAGAGGGAGGCTCAATAAAGATAAGATGGGCTTCGGGCATTTTTTCCTGAATCTGAAAGGCCCCTTGCACATCTATTTCCAAGATAACCTGATAGCCCTCGTTAAGCTTTCGCTGAACCAGAGCCCGTGGGGTTCCGTAGTAATTTCCCGCATATTCGGCCCACTCTAGCAAACCGCCCTGGTCTCGAAGGGCCATAAACTCTTCCCGTGAAAGGAAGTCATAATGGATACCACTTACCTCGCCCTCACGCGGCCGCCGTGTTGTTGCAGAACGAGAAACCCAGACATCGGCTACCCTATCCACAAGACGGGCCACCAGAGTACCTTTGCCGGCACCTGATGGCCCCGATATAACAAATAGGTTACCCTTACGCACGGTGTGCTTAGCCCAAACGCTCCAGCAGAGCTGCCTTCTGACGCTCACCCAAACCGCGCAGACGGCGGCTTTCAGCAATCTGAAGATCCTTCATAACCTTTTCGGCCTTGGCCTTGCCATAACCGGGAAGAGTTTCAATCAGGGTGGAGACCTTCATGCGCCCCACAATTGGATCGTCCTTCATATCCAAGACTTTCTTCAGGCTCAACTTGCCAGCTTTAAGATTCTCACGAACCTCTGCACGCTTAATGCGAGCAGCCTTTGCCTTTTCCAAAGCTGCCTGGCGCTCTTCAGCGCTAAGTTGGGGGATTGCCATGTGTATCTCTCTCCTTCTGTTACAAAACGACCGTGCGATACTAGCACGCTTGCCCGAACTGACTTCACGCAAGAAGAAGCATTTCGGAAAAAAACCAAGGCGTGCGCACATCCTGTTACCTTAGATACTGCATTATTAAAGCCCATCAGGTGCGATGATGCAAGTACCGAGCCTGCTAAAGTGACGAAACTATCGCATCATAAGCCTCAAGGGGAGAAGCAGCACAGGTGATGGGTCGGCCAATGACAATATGTGAAGCTCCAGCCTCAAAGGCCTGCGCCGGTGTCGCTATGCGGCTTTGGTCGCCCTTCTCTGCACCAGCAGGGCGTACCCCGGGAGTCACAATGTAGGCAGAAGGCCCTAAGATCTCACGCAGGCGCGCCGCTTCCCAGGGCGAAGCAACTACACCAGATAGGCCTGCCGCCTGACTAAGCTGCGCTAGGGCTTCTACCTGCTGGCCTAGCTCGCGACTCACTCCCACACTTTCTAGACCTGCTTGGTCTGTGCTGGTAAGCACCGTGATACCGAGGCTTACAGGAGCCTTCCTTTCACCTGCAGCGGCTGCCCCCGCTGCTGCACCACTAAGAGCCGCCTGCATCATGGCAATTCCGCCTGCGGCGTGCATGGTAAGCATATCGGCGCCACTGGCTGCGGCCGAACGTGCCGCTCCCTCTACCTGGTGTGGAATATCGTGAAACTTAAGATCCAGAAAGACCTTAAAGCCGCGACGCTTAAGCTCCTGCACAATGAAGGGTCCTTGCTCGTAGTACAGGGTCATGCCTACCTTTACCCAAGACACCTTACCCGCCAGCGTATCAGCAAGACTCAAGGCCTTATCTAAGCTGCAATCAAGCGCAACGATGATGCGCTCGGCAGGCGGCAGGGAGGAAAAGTCACTTTGCATTCAAGGGCTCCTCTCAGAAAACAGTAATCCTTTGACTTATGTTTTGGAAGCACTGAGCTATCATCTGCTCCCCATAAGAAGTTCGCAAGGATTTGCACCTTCGCTAGAATTTGCACCCTCACTAAAGATTTGTGCCTTCGCTAAAAAATTCGCTAAAAAAGACCTAGCACTCGAGTGCTCCTACCAGCTGGCTTACCTGGCTTACACCCTGCTCTTCACAGTAGCTTTTTATGCCTTCAATTACCTCTATGGTAGCAGCGGGGTTCATAAAATTAGCCGTACCAACAGCAACAGCCGTAGCCCCCGCTAGAATAAACTCAATGGCATCAGTGCCGGTGCAAATGCCGCCCATTCCCAAAAGGGGAATTTTGACCGCCTTATGGCATTCCCACACACAGCGAAGGGCAACAGGTTTGATGGCAGGACCCGAAAGACCCCCGATAACACGAGCAAGTTGGGGACGACGACGCTTGGCATCAATAGCCATACCGGTAAGCGTGTTAATAAGGGATAAGGCATCGGCACCGGCAGCCTCGGCTGCCTGGGCAATGGTGCAGATGTCGCTCACATTAGGCGTAAGCTTTACTATGAGCGGCCTTTTTGTGGCAGCTCGGCAGCGCGCAACCACTTCTTCAACACTGTGCGGGTCAGTGCCAAAGGTCATTCCACCAGCATCAACATTGGGACAAGAGATATTTATCTCGTAAGCGTCCACAGAAGCATCTTCGAGCTGTTCTACCACCTCGCAATATTCACTGAAGCTGTGGCCCGATACATTAACGATAACCCTTGCTCCCTGCTCTTTTAACCAGGGAAGCTCATGGGCCTTTAGGTGGGCCACTCCCGGATTCTGCAAACCAATTGAGTTCAGCATGCCACTGGGAGTTTCTGCTATACGCGGCGAGGCATTGCCCTCCCAAGCATGAAGAGAGACCCCCTTGGTAGTAACCGCACCTAAGGCTGAAACATCAAGGAAGTCCGCATATTCTTGTCCGGCGGCAAAGGTACCCGAGGCAGTAGTGACCGGGTTTTTCATGACAAGGCCACCCAGATTGACCGAAAGATCGACCATCATTACCACACCACCTTTTGCGCATCGAAAATCGGACCGTCCACGCAGGCACGCTTTTTACCCTCGGTCGTATCGACCACACAGGACAGGCAGGCTCCAACACCGCAAGCCATACGCCGCTCAAGGGAGACCTCACAAGCCACCCCCGCCTCCTTTGCCTGAGCAGCCACAATCTTCATCAAGAGCTCTGGCCCGCAGCAGGCCACATAGTCAAAGGCTGGTTTGTCGTTTTCAGCAGTTTGCAAAAGCTCCTCGCTTATAAGGGTGCAAAAACCCTCACGTCCAAAGCTTCCATCATCGGTGGCACAGTACAGATGATCTTCCCCCAGTAAAGAAAGGTAGCGCTCATAAGACACCAGGGTGTCCCTGCTTTGTGCGCCTAGGACCACCTCAAGCTCAACACCCTTTTCCCTTAGCTCACGGGTCAGCATATACACCGGGGCAGCTCCTACCCCACCAGCCACAATAAGGACGCGCTGGGAAGCATCGGTACCAATCCAGCCTTGGCCAACAGGTCCAATAAGCTCGCAAACCTCCCCTGGTTCAAGCCCGCTCATATGAGAGGTTCCCTCGCCCACGACCTGGTACAAAATCTCAATAGTGCCCACTTGAGCATCCCAGCTATACACCGAAAAAGGCCGCCTGAGAATATGTGCTTCCAGGGCAGGAAGACGCAAATGTACAAACTGTCCGGGAACAAGAGTGTCTGCTAAGGTGCGCGCTTCGAGCTTCATAAGAAACAAGCGCGGTCCCAGCTCCTCATTGCGCAGGATAGGTGCGCTTTCGTTCACTAAGGCCACCGCTTACTCCTCACTTTGGGATCTTACTTCGCCCCATTGAGGAAGGTCCTGCAAGGCCACCACCTCAAGACCGTCCTCACGCGCCACCTCCATGGCGGCCACAAAGGCCTGAGCAGCCGCAAGAGTGGTGACATAGGTAAGACCGTGGCGCACTGCTGCCGAGCGCAGCTCATAGCCATCGGAGCGCGTTTCGTGTCCAAAGGGCGTATTGATCATCAGCGTAACCTCGCCCGCTGCAATTCGATCAATGACATTGGGCGAACCCTCGCGTACTTTTTTCACCTGTTCACACACAACCCCTGCAGACTGCAAGGTACGCGCCGTACCCGAGGTCGCAATGATATGAAAGCCCAGACGTGCAATGTCGCGCACAATAGGAACAATGGCGCGCTTGTCTCGATCGCATACGCTCACAAAGACCGAGCCATTCTCGGGTAAGGCATAGTCAATGGCCAGCTGGGTTTTGGCATAGGCAGCCGGGAAGTTAGAGGCGATGCCCATGACCTCACCGGTCGACTTCATTTCAGGGCCAAGCACGGTATCGGTACCAGGGAAGCGCCCAAAGGGCATGACTGCCTCTTTCACACTGAAGTGCTCACCTCG
>CAYSMG010000003.1:7430-18407 GCA_964432045.1 uncultured Eggerthellaceae bacterium | reverse complement strand
TCGCCATCGCAGAGGGCATCGAGGTCTACCTCAACCGCTCCCTCTAAGAAGCGATCCAAATATACCGGATGATCTGGGGAGATCTTAGCCGCCTCGCCCATATACTTCTCGAGCTGAGCCCCGTCATACACAATGGCCATGCCGCGCCCACCTAAGACATAGCTCGGACGCACCAAAAGCGGAAAACCTATGCGGTCGGCCACTTGACAGGCTTCTTCAAAGGTAGAGGCATCCCCTGCTGCCGGGTAGGTGATGTTCAGCTCATCAAGAATGGCAGCAAAGCGGTCACGATCTTCTGCCAGGTCAATGGCTTCTGGCTGGGTACCCATAATGGGAACCCCTGCCTCTAGAAGAGGCTTTGCCAGCTTCAAGGGAGTCTGTCCTCCCAAGGTTACTATTACGCCGAAGGGCTCCTCGGCATCGACAATATCCATAACATCCTCGTAGGTTAAAGGCTCGAAGTAGAGCTTGTCCGAGGTGTCATAGTCGGTGGAAACCGTTTCAGGATTGCAGTTCACCATGATGGTTTCATAGCCGGCATCATGCAGAGCATAAGAGGCATGCACGCAGCAGTAATCAAACTCAATACCCTGGCCAATGCGGTTTGGCCCTGCACCTAAAATCATTACCCGCTTGCGACTGCCTAGGCTTACTTCGCTCTCTTGGGCATCATAGGTCTTGTAGTGATAGGCGGTGGTGCTTAAAAACTCAGCCGCGCAGGTATCTACTGTTTTGAAGGCCGGTATAACCCCCAGCGCCTTGCGGTGGGCACGCACGCTTAGCTCATCAGCGCCGCACAAAACGCCAATCTGTATGTCAGATAAGCCATAGCGCTTGGCAATACGCATGGCATCTGCATCTATCTCATCTAAGGGAGTGCCGCGCAGAGCTTCTTGAACAGCCACGATATCGGCCATACGATGAATAAAGAAGGGGTCGATACGGGTCAGCCGCGCTATTTCGTCAACACTCATGCCGCTGCGCAGGGCCTCTCCTATGTAATAAACCCTCTCAGCCGTGGGACGACAGAGCAGTTTGTCCAAAGATTTCCCTTCAGGAAGGGCCGATTTAGCATCAAGCCCCAGACCAGCACGGCCATTTTCCAAAGAACGCAGGGCCTTACCCAGAGACTCTTCGAAGGTACGGCCAATGGCCATAACCTCGCCCACTGCCTTCATGCGGGTAGACAGGGTGTCATCGCTGCCCTGGAATTTCTCGAAGGCAAAACGCGGCACCTTTACCACACAATAGTCGATAGAAGGCTCAAAGCAGGCAGGGGTTGCCTTGGTGATATCGTTGACTATCTCATCTAAGGTAAAGCCAACCGCCAGCTTTGCCGCCGCCTTGGCAATGGGAAAGCCTGTCGCCTTAGAAGCCAGAGCCGAAGAGCGCGAAACGCGGGGGTTCATCTCAATGACAATCATGCGGCCGTTTTCCGGGTTTACGGCAAACTGCACATTAGAGCCGCCCGTTTCTACCCCGATCTTTTCCAGAATGGCCAAGGAAGCCGCACGCATGCGCTGGTATTCCACATCTGATAAGGTTTGTGCCGGGGCAACTGTGATGGAGTCACCGGTATGCACACCCATGGCATCAAAGTTCTCAATGGAGCAAACGATAATGCCATTACCCAGCTTATCGCGCATGACTTCCATCTCGAACTCTTTCCAGCCCTCGATGGATTCCTCAACTAAGACCTCGCTTGCCGGGGAAAGCTCAAGTCCTTGGCTCACAATGGAGATAAGCTCTTCTTCATTGTGAGCAATGCCACCACCGGCTCCGCCTAGGGTATAAGAGGGACGCAGCACCACCGGAAAGCCAATGTCTTTTACGATGGCTAGAGCATCTTCTAGTGAATAGGCATAACCAGAACGAGCAATTTCTATTCCCAGTTCGGCCATACAGTCATTGAAAAGCTTGCGATCTTCCCCTCGCTGAATCGCAGCTAGATCGCAGCCAATCATCTCGACACCATAGCGCTCTAACACACCCGATTCAGCCAGCTCAACAGCGGTATTTAGGCCGGTTTGACCCCCCAGTGTGGGAAGCAGGGCATCGGGGCGCTCCTTAGCAATGACCTTTTCCACAAACTGGGCAGTAATGGGTTCCACATAGGTTCTATCGGCCAGTTCTGGGTCGGTCATGATGGTGGCGGGGTTACTGTTGACCAGAATCACTCGGTAGCCATCGGCCTTTAAGACCTTGCAGGCTTGAGCGCCCGAATAGTCAAACTCGCAGGCCTGGCCAATCACAATAGGACCCGAGCCAATTACCAAGATGGATTGAATATCTTCACGTTTAGGCATGAGCTTACTCCCCCTTTGAGCCCAAAGGCTCATTTATGCCAAAGGTCCAACCAGCTAAGCGGTCCTGGGCAATGTCGATATCCAAGTAGTCGCTTCGTCCATCCATCAGGCGGCAAAAGGCGGTGAAAAGGTAGTGGGCATCGGTGGGCCCTGGGGATGCCTCAGGGTGATACTGCACGCAAAAGGCCGGAATATCCAAAAAGGCAATGCCTTCAGCTGTGCCGTCATTGAGGTTGACATGGGTCAGGCGAATGCGTCCAAAGCGAGGATTATCAACCACCGGGGAGATACCCTCGCGCACCCAAAGGCGCAGGTCTTTATCTTTTACATGCTGGGTATGTCCCCCGGAAAGTTCAGGTACCAGCTCACCAAGTGAGGGAAACTCAATACCAAAGCCATGATTTTGGGCGGTAATCTCCACCCTGCCGGTCAGTAAATTCATCACCGGATGATTGCCACCCCTATGGCCGAACTTCAACTTTTCAATACTGGCGCCGGCAGCCTTGCTTATCATCTGGTGCCCCAGGCAGATACCAAAGACCGGCACCTTTCCAAGAAGCTCTTCCACCTGAGAATAGGTGCCCGACACTGCATCAGGATCACCCGGTCCATTTGACAAAAAGACCCCATCGGGCTTTTTTGCCAGCACCTCGCTGGCAGGAGTGTCCCAAGGAACTATCTCAAGCTCACAGCCACAGCGCACTAGATTCTGCAAAATAGAATCCTTCGCGCCACAGTCATAGGCCACAACCTTATAGGCGACCTCCTTCGGTTCACTTAATGCAAAGGCCTGACTTTGCGGAAGGTTTTGTGTATCAAAGCTGCGCGCCTGCTCGGTAGAAACACCGGCGGCAAGGTTTTGCCCCACAATAGAGCGGCTGGCACGAACCTTCTCTAAAAGAGAGTCGACATCAGTATCGACAGTAGAAATTACCGCCCGTTGAGCACCGGCATCACGCACGTGGCGCACCAAGGCGCGAGTATCAACCCCCTCTATGGCCACTACCCCATTTTGCTTCAAAAACTCAGGGAGAGAGAGGACAGATCGCCAATTGGATGGCGTGGTGCACATATCACGCACCACCAAACCCCTCAGGGCCAAGGACTCTCTTTGGGCATCTTCAGGGTTTACCCCATAGTTGCCAATTTGAGGATAGGTCATGGTGATTATCTGGCCGGCATAGGAAGGATCCGTTATCACCTCAAGATAGCCCTCAAGCGAGGTATTGAAGCAAATTTCACCAAAGGCCTCGCCTTGAGCCGCGCAAGCGCTCCCCTCAAAAACACTGCCATCTTCTAAAACCAAAAGAGCAGGTGAGGGGGCTGGTTTACTAGTGGCGGCAAGCAGTTTTTCACTTAAGCTAGTCAAGAACAACTCCTTCCTCCATGGTTGCGTAACCACCCAGATAGGTATCAGTGGCGCGCCCTTTTAAGTCCCAGCCAATAAAGGCGCTGTTTTCTGCCTTCGATTCAAAATCCGCAGAATCAACCGTCCAAGAAAGGTTCGGATCTATCACAGTGAGATCGGCTATACTGCCCACTTCAAGGCTTACCTTAGGCGCGCGGATAATACGGCGCGGATTCTGCGCCATAAGCTCTACCAGGCGATTCCAATCAATGAGACCGGTATGAAGCAGCTTTGTTATCACCAAGGCCACCGAGGTCTCAAGACCAATCATGCCAAAGGGTGCCAGTTCAAACTCGCGATTCTTTTCGAAAGTGCAGTGCGGGGCGTGGTCGGTCACAATTGCATCGACGGTGCCATCTACCACCCCTTCTATAAGGGCAGCACAGTCTTCTGGAGTGCGCAGAGGTGGGTTTACCTTAAAGCTTGTGTTGTAGGTGGTATCAATATCGGCATCACTTAAGAATATATGATGCGGTGTCACCTCGCAGGTCACCGGCAGGCCCTCGCGCTTTGCACTGCGCACCATTTCAAGACCGCGCGCTGTTGTAAGGTGCTGAATATGCAAGGGACAGCCCGTTAGTCTGCATAGAGCAATATCGCGAGCAATTTGAATTTCTTCACCGACTGCAGGCCAACCCAAAAGTCCCAGTCGAGTCGAGGTTGCTCCCTCATTTATCTGACCAGCCCCTACCAGCCCCTCATCCTGACAGTGACTCATCACTACTCGGTCGAATTGCAGGGCATAATCCATCACGCGACGCATCGTGCCACTGTCTTGTACGCCACGTCCGTCATCGGTAAAGGCGCAGGCACCGTGAGCTGCCATATCGCCCATTTCGGAGAGGGTTTCACCCTTCAAGCCGGCAGTGCAGGCTCCTACCACTGCCACACGGCACTTGCCTACTTCCTTAGCCCGCAAGGCGACATATTTAAGCACCTGAGCATTGTCGATAACTGGAGTGGTGTTAGGCATACAGGCCACGGTCGTAAAGCCACCATGAGCTGCCGCACGCGTGCCGCTAAGAATGTCTTCTTTTTGCTCTTGGCCGGGATCGCGCAGATGCACATGAATATCTACCAAACCCGGTATAAGAATCTTTCCGCTAAGATCGCGCTCTACCCCCTTTGGCAGGTCAAGATTTTGGCCAACCTCTACAATCTTGCCATCGCGAATAAGAACATCGGCCACCTCATCTAAGGCCAGCTGAGGATCAATCACGCGAGCATTTCTAAGCATCAGCGCCATGTTCGCCACCTCCTAACAAAAGATACAGAGCCGCCATACGCACCAAGACACCGGCATACACCTCATCAAGAATGCAGGAGCGTTCAAGGTGGTCGGCCATGTAATCATCCAGTTCAACCCCGCGGTTCATAGGTCCGGGATGACACACAATGGCAGAGGGACGCATAAGCTGTTCGCGCTCTTTGGTCAGCCCAAACAAAAGATTGTACTCACGCAGACTGGGAAAGGGTGCCCCTTCAAGACGCTCACGCTGAACGCGCAGCATATACACCACATCAAGGGTGGGAAGGGTATCGTCAAGCTTATAGGAGACCGTATCAGCTCCCAAAAGATCGGGGCGTGGCGGCATAAGGGTTGGCGGACCAATCAAGGTTACCTTTGCCCCCATGGTTTTAAGTGCCGGCACCAGCGAACCACATACCCGCGAGTGATTAACATCACCCACTATGCCCACCGAAAGCCCGGCAATATGACCAAAGTGCTTTCGGATGGTAAAGAGATCTAAGAGAGCCTGGGTGGGATGTTGATGCATACCATCGCCCGCATCAATCACCGGCACGCCTGATACCTGGGCCACCTGGTAGGGCACCCCAGCATGCTTATCGCGTACCACAATAAGATCAATTTTATAAGAACAAAGGGTACGCACGGTATCAAGCAGGCTTTCCCCTTTAACCGTAGAGGTAGAAGAGCCACCAAAGTTAAGCGTGTCACAGGAAAGGCGCTTTTCGGCAATTTCAAAGGAGCTACGAGTGCGGGTTGAGGGTTCGTTGAACATATTAACAACGGTAAAACCCTTAAGCGTTGGCACCTTTTTGATGCGCCGCTCATTTATCTCGCGGAAGCGTTCGGCCACATCAAGGATAAGACTTATGTCATCGGCAGAGTATTCAGAAATGTCGATAAGGTGCTTATGCGGAAAGCTCATGGGACTAGTCCTCCTCACTTCGCGGGTGGGATGAAGCCGCAGAATCAGAGGGATGGTCTAAGGAGGAGCCTATGTTATCAGGATCTAGGCTAAGCGGTGCGGCCCCTGCACGCTGACCGGGAGGCATGGCCAGTATCTCAACGGCTGAGCGAGCATCCACCTCTTCAAGGAAAAGACGCACATTTTCCTCCAGTGAAGATGGCACGTTTTTGCCCACATAGTCAGCCCGAATGGGAAGCTGTCGATGGCCACGGTCAACCAAAACGGCAAGCTGTACACAGGCAGGCCGACCAATATCCATCAGAGCATCAAGAGCCGCCCGAATAGTCCGACCGCTAAAGAGGACGTCGTCAACTAAGACCACCGTTTTATCATCAAGGTTAAAGGGAATTTCGGTCGCATGAACCTCGGGGCTAAAATGAGTAGCAAAATCATCGCGGTACAAACTAATATCCAGCTTGCCAAGAGGTACCTCTACCCCTTCGATACGCTGAATACAGGCTGCAAGCCGCTTAGCTAAAAGATCCCCCCGCGTCACAATACCAACGAGAGCCAGATTATCCGCGCCCTTATTGGCTTCAAGAATCTGATGCGCCATACGCGATAGTGCGCGTTCGATTTCAGACGCATTCATACAAGTTGACTTCAGGTTTTCCTGAGCCATATGCACCCCCATTCCACTTGGGAGCAGAGGGCCCCTCAAACACTCCCTTTCCTCGCACAAAAAAAGCCTCTGTGCAAGACAAAGGCTTAATAGTCGCTACGCCCTTCGGTAAAAGAGCGCTGAGAGGAGCTCTGCCTTGTCGGTCTCTCTGTACCGCTTTTAAAGACAGGCTCAGTATACTGCTTAATCAGCTCTTGCGGAAGCGCAAGTTTTAGCTCAGATGAACTAGGCGGACCAGATGGATCCGGGTGGACCGATCCAAGTGAACCGATCCGAGTGGACTCGGCTGCTTGCACCGCTTGCTTGCATAAGCTGCATAGGGCCGCATAAGCTAAGCCGCAGAAGTTTCGCCTGAAAAGCGGGTTACGCTATACTCAAGAGCACGCTTTTTGCGCACCTTCGATAAGCACTGGTTTTAGAGGGGAGGGTTGTCCGTGGATAAGCAGCGTGTGTATCTCACAAAGCTCACTTCGAAGGGTGGTTGAGCCGCTAAATGGGGTCCGGGCGACCTTGAGGACATCCTCATCCCTATACAAAACAAACCCCCCGCTAACACTTCTTTAGGCAGTGCCTTTAATAGATTGCTGCTGGGTTTTGAAACCAGCGATGATGCTGCCGCCTGGCGCATAAGTGATGATGCCCTAGGGGTCTTAACGGTAGACTTTCTTACTCCTTTGGTTGATGACCCCTACGACTTTGGCTACATTGCTGCCGCAAATGCGCTTTCGGATGTCTTTGCCATGGGGGGTCAGCCCACCTATGCCTTAAATGTGCTGGCCCTTGACTGTGCTTTGGGGGTTGATGTTGCGCGCGCGGTACTGCAAGGCGGGGCCGATGCCACCGCTTCGGCAGACTGTCTTATTGTGGGCGGACATTCGGTGGATGACCCTGAGCCAAAGTACGGACTTTGTGTCTTTGGCACAGTTCATCCTGATGAGCTTCTAACCAATGCGGGAGCCCAAGCCGGTGACCTTTTGTTTTTGACCAAGCCTTTAGGCACAGGGCTTCTAAGCGCAGCCTACAAAATAGGAGAAATCACCCAGGCGGAATTCCAGTGTGCTGTTGATTCGATGAAAGAACTCAATCGAGCGGCAGCCCTTGCCCTAGGTACAGCAAAGGCACATGCAGCAACTGATGTGAGCGGCTTTGGCCTGGCGGGTCACCTACACGAAATGCTAAGCGCCAGCAAGGTGAGTGCTTGTCTACACTGGGAGACCCTGCCGCTTTTCCCAAGGGCTTGGGAGCTTTCCTGCGCCTATTGCCGGCCAAACCGCACTTTTTCCATCATGGATTTTGCGGGTGACTTTGTGCAGCAAGGCAGTCTTGATGAGGAAGAGTTCGACAACCGCATGGCAGTGATCTGCGACCCTCAAACTTCAGGTGGAATTTTAGCCGCCGTAGCGCCGCAAAAAGCGCAGGATTTTGTGGCTGCTTTCGAAGAGGAAAGCGGACGCAAACCTGCGCTGATAGGCAAATTGGTAGAAGATACCAGCTGTAGTATTTTCTTTGATGACGGACTTTAGGACTAGAGCGTATAAGGCTAGAGCGTAATAACTTTCGCAGCTTCTTGCATACGTCCTAAGATGTCATACATGTTGGACACCTCGCCCACCTTCAAGCTCTCTTTGAGCTTGTAGTAGTCTAGGCAGGTACCACAGACCAGCACCTCGGTGCCTTGTTCTTCCATCTTCTTTAGGCTTTCGATGATTTGCTCTTCCTCGCCACAGACCAGTTTCACACCGCTGTTCATGAACAAGAGACTGGCGGGAACCAAGTCGCTTTCAGAAAGGGTGTAAAGGGCCATTTTCATGAGGTTATAGCCAAGCTCTTGTTCGCCTTCGCCCACATGGTCTTTGCCGACAAAGACAGCATAACCACAACCCGCAGAAGGAGAGCAGGCCGCAGCGGCAGGGATGTCACTGGCAAAACTTAGTGCAGCCTGGTCATTAGCATCTGCACCGGCCATTACCGGCTGACCGTCTACCGCAGAAAAGCTCATGAGCCAACCGCCTTCAATTTCATCACAGGAAATGTTTAGGCCAGTTTTTTTCGCAAGGCGGGTGAGGTTTTTAACGGCAGTGTCGTTATCTACCTGTACGGCAATATCGTAATTACCGGCATCGATCTCCTTTTTTGCCATAACAAGTGGCATGGGACAGGGCTTGCCAAAACCATCAAGAATAGTAGTCATAATGCTTCCCTTTCTTTTGAGCCTATACGCATACGAGGTGATCTGCTTTTCGATTTTACACCTGGCGCAGGGCTAACACCTCATCAAAAATGGCCTGAGCCACCTGATATTTTGGAAGCAGAGGAAGCTCTACCTGAGCCTTCTCGCTTAACAAGAGGACCTGGTTATCATCGGTGCCAAAGGCACGACCCTCTCCCACCAGATTGGCCACCACCAAGTCGGCGTGCTTGTTCTTAAGTTTTTCTCGAGCGGCTGCTTGAAGATCCTCTGTTTCGGCAGCAAAGATAACACTTGTTTGTTCAGGATTTTTAATAGCGCCTAAGCTGGCGGCAATATCAGGGTTTTCTACCAGCTCAAGCTGGGATAGAGCCGACAGATCAGCACTTTGGTTCTTCTTTAGCTTTCTGTCTGAGGAATGCTTTGGACGAAGATCAGCCACCGCAGCCGCAAAAAGGGCAATATCGGTTTGTGAAAAGTGCTTTTGGGCAGCTTCATACATCTCAATTGCTGTTTGCACTGAAATGCAGGTAGATCCCGCTGGTGGCTTGAGCGCTACCGGCCCCGATATGAGTGTCACCTGGGCCCCTCGGTCACAGGCAGCCTGAGCGAGGGCATATCCCATCTTCCCAGAAGAATGGTTGGATATAAAGCGCACAGCATCAATGGGTTCAATGGTGGGGCCGGCAGTTATCAAAACCGAAAGCCCTTTCATATCCTGAGCCCGCTGAGTCTGTCCAGCCTGAGACGAATTAGCCTGGGGCGAATCTGCCGAAAGCTTATAGGTAGGCTGGATTCCTAAAAGCTCACAGGCAGCCTGGGCGATGCGCTCAGGAGAAGCCAGTTTGCCCTTCCCTTCATCACCGCAGGCTAGGTAGCCCTCATCGGGCGTGAGAATATGCACTCCACGCTGCTTGAGGGTATGCAGGTTAGCTTGGGTAGCTAGGGCCTCATACATATGCACGTTCATAGCGGGAGCCACCATCAAAGGCGCGGGGAAGGCCAAGGCGCAGGCACTCAAGAGATCATCAGCGATGCCGCAGGCAAGCTTTGCTAATACATTGGCAGTACAGGGCGCAATAAGAAAGAGATCTGCCTGAGATACAAGAGAGATATGTGGAATGGGATCGGTCTCATCGCTAAATAGATCCAGCCCTACTGGCTCATGGGTAAGCGCGCGAAAAGTGAGCGGGTCTACAAAGCGAGTGGCGTTCTGCGTCATAAGAACCCTCACACGCAGACCGGCTTTCTGAAGCAGGCGAACAATCTCACAGGCCTTATACGCAGCAATTCCGCCACTTACCCCAAGAAGCACGGTTTTTTTCATAAGCCTAACCTTCCAAATAGGGCCTGAGAACATCGCAGATTACTTCAAGGTGAGCATCTGAGCTGTTTAAGCAGGGAACAAAGTGGAACTGATCGGGATCAGCAGAATAGCCAGCCCGCTTGCGCTGCTGCAAGAACCTTGGTTCAAGCACCTGCTTTATATCATACATAGTTTCAAGACAGTCGACCGAAAAACCAGGACACACCACAAAGACCCGACTGTCGTCACCTGTGGCCCAGTCTGCGGCAATATCGCTGGTCATAGGACTGAGCCATTGAGCATTGTCAAAACGGCTTTGGTAGCCTATGGTCCAGCGTTCGCGCGCAATCCCAAGGGTCTCAGCAATATGTAGGCAGGTGGCCTCTATTTGCTGCTCGTAGGTGTCACCCTTTTCAATATCGCTTAAAGGGATGGAGTGGAAGGAAAACAGCAATCGGTCACTTGAATTGCACTTAAAACCAGCCTCTTGAATAGAGGTGCTTATTGCATCAAGGTAGCGAGGGTTGAGATGATAACCTGCTATGAAGGTATAGGGAACATCCCAGGCCAGGCGCGCATAAGCCTCTTGTGCGATATCTTCTGCTACTTTGGTGGTAGCAAAGGCTGTTTGCGGATACAGCGGCAAAACAAGAAGCTGAGTGCAGCCCGCATCTTTTAGCTCTGCAAAGACATCATAGACAGAGGGCTGACCAAAACTCATGGCGCTGCGTGCCAAAACTTCTGCAGAAGAGCCTTCCTTGTTAAGAAAGGCTTGAACCTTCTCTGTTAACTTATCCTGATAAACAAGCAAGGGAGAGCCCTCGTCTGTCCAGATGGAGGCATATTTTTCCGCTGAAGCCACCGAACGCTTTGGCAGAATAAACAAGTGCAGAATAAACCACCACAGAACAGGGTTAACCCTAACGACCCG
>CAYSMG010000003.1:0-7330 GCA_964432045.1 uncultured Eggerthellaceae bacterium | reverse complement strand
GAACTAGGGTATTTTCGCAGACGGTTGTTTATCGTCTCAGCAGAAGGCGGTGCAAAAAGCAGTCTTTTAAACACAGAGCCGTGCTGCATCGCGCAAAAGTTCAGCTACCTCATCTCCTGCCTGAGTACGTCCCATGCTGCGCGTGGCGATACTTTCTAGAGCCTGTGCTAGATCAGCGGGAAGGGCGTCTTTAAAGAAGAGATCTTCACCTGTTTCAGGATGGGTAAAAGAGAGACGGAAAGAATGCAAAAACTGCCGGCTGAGGCCCAAGCTTGCCTGTGGCGAGGTGGGAGCTGTTGCCTTATAGACCAGATCCCCCACCAGAGGATGACGAGTATATTGCATATGCACGCGAATTTGGTGGGTTCGTCCAGTGAAGAGCTTGCAATCGATGAGAGTATAGCCTTCATCCTTTGCGCTGGGTTCAAAGCGCTCGAGAACACGAAAGGTGGTTACCGCCTCGCGCGCAGAGGGTGCCTCGCGTATCGCCATGCGGGTTCTCTCTGTTGCTGCACGGGCAATGGGTGCATCTATCATCCCTGTTTCCAAAGAAATAACCCCGTGCACCAGTGCAAGGTAGCGCCGATCAACCGCACGGTCACGGATAGCATCCATAAGGGCATAGCCGCAGTGGTCGGTTTTTGCAGCCAGCATCAGACCGGTGGTGTCGCGGTCTAGGCGGTGCACAATGCCAAGACGGTCATCTTCGCCCTGTACATTGCACAAATGCCCCGCCCCGCAGTGATAAATTAGGGCATTTACCAGCGTATTGTCCTTGTGGTCCTGGGCGGGATGGCAAACCAAATTAGCCTGCTTCGATAAGACCAGCAGGTGTTCATCTTCGTAACGAATGTCAAGAGGAATATCTTGACCGACAAGCAGTGCAGGTGCTTCCTCTTCAAGTTCATAAACGACGGCATCTCCTGCGTGCACAATGGTCTTTTTACTTGCCGGCTGGCCGTTTACCAGCACCTGTCCTTCATCGGTTGCTCGCGCTGCAGCAGAACGGCTGGCATAACAACCCACCTGGGCTAAAAAGACGTCAAGTCTAAGGCCTTCGTGAGCCAAGGTAGCAACTTGGCACAAAAAACGCGCCATTAGTGCAGCTCCGTATCAGAAAAATCCTTTTCCCAGAAAAAGAGTATTGCCACAAGAATAATGACAAAGCCACAGGTCACCGCAATATCGGCAATATTGAACACCGGGAAATCCATAAAGGAAAATTCGATGAAATCAATCACATAGCCCAAGGTAAACCTATCTGAGGCATTACCCAGACCACCCGCAACCACCAGCGCCCCACCCAGGCTCAATAACCAAGAGCAGTGGGGTGCAAAATACAAGATGAGAAAGATGGCCAGTGCGCAGACCACCAGCGATACTGCACCTAAGAGGAAGGTTGAATCGCTAAAAGTTCCCCAGGCAGCCCCCGTGTTGTGAACCAGGGTAAACTGAATCAGCCCCATATAGGGACCCCCGATATCTTCCCCTAGGGTGAATTGATTAAAGTAGAGCTTGCTGAGCCTATCAAGAACAAAGCAAATAAGCCCTACCACTATCAGCAAGATGAGCGCACGCTTGCGGTTCCAGCCTCCTGTTTTGGTAGGGCTTGGCATCTTATAGCCTTCCACTTAAGCCTTGTTTCCATTCTTGTCAGCAGGTTTGCTCTGAGTATCTTTTGTCTCCTCATTTGAAGCTGCAAAAGAACTGCTGTGCTGTTTTAGAACCTCAGCACAGCGCTCGCAGACATCGGGATAGGTGGTATCCGTTCCCAAGCTGCGGTGATTCCAGCAACGCGGACAGCGCTCAAGCTTTGTTGCTGCCACCTCTACCCGAGGCTCACCATCACTTACATCGACAGATTCCTGTACTGAAACCTCGGCCACAATGAAAAGCTCCTGCAAGTCAGCCTGAGCAAAGCTATTAATTACCTGCGCATCCTTAGGACTGGCGGTAATCTTAAGAGCGGCCTCTTGGCTTTTGCCTATCACCTTGGCTACACGCGCTTCCTCAAGGGCCTTGGTCACTGCGTCACGCACAAGAAGCAGAACCTCAAAGCCTGCCATGAGTTTCTGTGCCTTGTCCTCATCAAGTTCGGCCGGCAGAAAATCGGATACAGCAGGCCATCCGGCCAACTGGACACTTTCAGGGCGATTAGCGCGTAAGCGCAGGGCTGGCGGATAGTGCTCCCACACCTCATCACAGGTAAAGGATAGGATGGGACAGAGCACTCGAACCAAGACTTCCAGAATGTCAAAGAGAACCGTTTGTGCACTGCGCCGAGCCGCAGAATTGGGTGCTTCGGAATAGAGACGATCTTTGGCCACATCCATATAGACAGCTGAAAGATCGTTGATCACATACTCATAGAGAGCACGAAATACCTGATGATAATGGTACTCGTCATAGCCTTTTTCCACCGCCTTTAAGATTTGAGACAGGCGCAACAACGCCCATACATCAATAGGCGGCATATCTTTTAGCGAGACCGTATCGCGGGTATCGTCAAAATCAGACAGAGAACCTAACAAGAAGCGGAAGGTATTGCGGAAGCGGCGGTAGGCATCGGAGGTGCGCTGCAAGATGGTATCGCCAATGGAGACATCAACCGAATAATCGGTGGAAGCAACCCACAGGCGTAAAACATCAGCTCCGTATTTACCCGTCACCTCAGCAGGGTCAATACCATTGCCCTTGCTCTTTGACATCTTTTCGCCATTTTCATCGACGGTAAAGCCGCAGCACATCACATTGTCATAGGGCGCACGCCCATAGGCAGCCGTTCCCAAAAGCAGCGAGCTTTGAAACCAACCACGGTGTTGGTCGGAGCCCTCCAGATACATATCGGCTGGCCAGCGCAGGTTGTCAGCCTCAGCTCGATGCTTTAAGACCCCTACATGACTCACGCCACTTTCCCACCACACATCTAAGATGTCTTTTTCAGGCAAAAGCTGGGTGGATCCGCAAGCAGCGCAACAGGTGCCATCAGGCAGGTATTCGGCAGGGTCTTTGGTGAACCAGGCATCAGCCCCTTCGCTGTTGAAAAGATCAATTACCGCATCGAAGATAGCTTCATTGGCCACGGTTTCCCCGCAGGAAGCGCACTTAAACACCGGAATGGGCACACCCCAGCTGCGCTGACGGCTGATGCACCAGTCGGGACGGTCGGCTACCATTGCCCCAATGCGATTTGCCCCCCAGGCGGGAATCCAGTTGACCTTGTTCTCGATTTGACTAAGCGCAGCCTTGCGCAGTCCGGTATCTTCCATAGAAACAAACCACTGATCAGTTGCACGGAAGATAACCGGCTCATGACAACGCCAGCAGTGAGGGTAACTATGGACAATCGTCTTTTGCCCCACCAAAAGACCCTGCTCATCCAGCCAGGTGATTATATGGGGGTTTGCCTTATCAGTTTCCATCCCTGCAAAATGAGGGACGCTTTCCATAAAGCGACCGTCATCGTCTACTGGCATGAGGGTCTCTAGGCCAAACTGCTGACCCATAAGGTAGTCTTCCACACCATGACCAGGAGCAGTATGAACAGCACCGGTGCCCGAATCAAGCGTTACGTGTTCACCCCAGACAATGCGTCCCGTGCGCTGAGTCATAATGGGGCAGGTATAACTTATGTCTTCGAAGCGATCACCCTTCATAAGCACCGGCTTTAAGTCTTGTTCAATATCACAGACCACCGAATAGCTGTCCCAACCAAGCTCTTCTGCCACAGTTTCAAGCAGCTCATGGGCAAAGAGGTAGTAGGCCCCTTCATGTTCCACAAAACAGTAATCAATATCGGGTCCAAAACAAACCGCTACATTGGCAGGTAAGGTCCAAGGAGTAGTTGTCCAAATAAGCACATAAGCCGATGTGGGATCTACCCCCGCCTGCTCAAATACTGTCGGCACCTCCTTGAGCTTAAAACGCACATAGATGGAAGGCGAGCTTTCATCGGAATACTCAATTTCGGCCTCGGCTAAGGCAGTGTGACAGTGCTTGCACCAGTGGATGGGCTTACGTCCTCGATATACTGCCCCATCTAGGTAGAGCTTCTTGAAGACCTCGACATTGGCTGATTCAAAGTTAGGCTGGAAGGTGAGATAGGGATGTTCCCAGTCAGCATTAACACCAAGACGTTTAAAGCCCTCACGCTGTACGTCGATAAAACGCTCGGCCCATTCACGACAAAGCTTGCGCACCTCATCCTGGGGCATGCTGTGCATCTTTTTTGTGCCCAGCTTCTTTTCTACCTCATGTTCAATGGGTTGGCCGTGGCAGTCCCAGCCGGGAATATAGGGAGTGAAGTACCCTCGCTGTGCATGCGATTTCACCACAAAGTCCTTAAGGATCTTGTTGAAGGCATGGCCAATATGAATAGGACCATTCGCATAGGGCGGGCCATCGTGCAGGATAAAGGGTTCGCCGTCTTTGTTCTTTTCTAGAACGCGCTGATATAGCTGCATCTGCTCCCATTTTTCCAAACGCTGGGGCTCCTTAGCCGCAAGATTTCCGCGCATGGGAAAATCGGTCTGGGGTAGGTTCATTGTGTCTTTGTAGTTACTTGCCTCAGCCACGAAGTGCCTCGCTTATCGATTCTGTGCCAAAGGTTTGACGCTTTCCTAACTAAACCTAGACAGTATAAAGCCCTCGGCCTTAAATACCGACGATAAAAGCCAGTTTTCAAGATTGCGACACTTCAAAGAACTTAAGCAGTATACTGCCCTTTGGTGCTCTATTTCTCATTCGAATAGCAAAAGATGCGAACTGTGCTGGCGTCAATGCGCAGATAAACTCACCACAAGGCCGAAGGAGGAGATGACAGAATGCAATTTGAGATAGTAAGCGATTCTGCCTGCAATCTTAATGCCGATATGATTGAGGATTTTGGACTGCATATCTTGCCTCTTACCTTTATGGTGGATGGTGAAGATACGATCTATCAAAGCTATCTGAAGGGGCAAACAGTTGACCTGGGTCAATTCTATGAAATGATGCGAGAGGGCAAGGTCTTTAAAACCTCACTCCCCAATCTTCAAGAGACCGAAACCTTATTCACCTCGCTCTTGGATGCGGGAAAGGATGTCTTGTACCTAGGTTTTTCCAGCGGTCTTTCCGGCACCTTTCAGGCGGTGTCACTTTTGCTTGACCAGATACGTCACAAGTACCCTGAGAGAAAGTTGTACTGCGTAGACACTTTAGCGGCTTCAGCTGGAGAAGGCCTTTTGGTGTGGCATGCCGTGCAAAAGGCGCGCGCTGGTGCCAGTATCGATGAGGTGCGCACCTGGGTTGAGGAAAACAAGTTGCGCCTTGCCCATTGGTTTACCGTGGACGACCTTATGTTTTTGTTTAGAGGGGGACGTGTTTCCAAAACTTCTGCTTGGGCAGGCACCTTGCTAAATATCAAGCCTGTCCTACACGTTGATGACGAAGGTCACCTCATTCCCATGGAAAAGGTTCGCGGGCGCAAAAAGTCGCTCAGTGCGCTGGTGGATCATATGGCCGCTTCAGCAATTCAGCCCATAGATGAACAGATGGTCTTTATTTCTCATGGTGATTGCCTCGAAGAAGCTGAAGAGCTCGCCGCTCAGATTAAAAAGCGCTTTGGTGTAAAAGAGGTAGTCATCAGCTATATAGACCCGGTTATTGGAGCTCATTCTGGACCAGGTACTATGGCGCTGTTTTTCTTGGCAAACCAGCGCTAAACGGGGCTGGGAAGAGTGCCTTAAGGGGCTGTTTGCGCGCTTCGCCTACATTTACTTATAGTCAGCCGGATTCTTAGCCGCTGAACCCGTGCTTGCATCTTGGAAGCGAAGCTCATGCCCAAAGCGCACGGCCTCTTCCCCAAAGCGGTCTTTTAGCTTGTCCGTTGCCTCTAAGAGGCTGCGCCTTTGCTCTTCTTTCAAACGGGAAGAAGAGGACAGCTTATCTGCCTCCTCTTCTTCAAATAAGTCCAGTTCTTCTTGGACAAAGGACTCCTTGGCAAAGTTGCTCATAGCCACCCCTACCAAGCGTACGGGGATGCCCGGTCGCCAAATCTGATCAATCATGCCAAGAAGCTGCGAGGTGAAGAAAAGGTCATCATTAGTAGGCGCAGGCAGCTGGCACTGAACAGAGTGCACACTCCTATCGTCAAAACGCAGGCGCAGGGCCAGCGTTTTTCCGGCCAAGCCCTTACGGCGCAGACGACGACCAAGCTTAGCTGCCATCATAGAGACCGCCGCCTCTATTTCCTCGCGAGAATGCAGATCCTTAGCAAAGCTAGTTTCGTTTGAGACCGACTTAGTCTCCTCTTCTACCTCAATGGAAGAATCGTCCTTTCCGCAGGCACGTAGATACATAGTGCTTCCGTTTTTCCCAAACCAGCGTACTAAGCGTTCTTCGCCAAGGCTTGCCAGCTCGCCTAGGGTGTTAATGCCTCGGGACTTGAGTTTTCTTTCTGCAACAGAACCTATACCACTGAGAGTACGCACCGGTAAGGGACGCAAAAACTCCTGTTCACGCCCGGGATAAACCACAGTAAGCCCCCGGGGTTTGTCCATATCCGAAGCAATTTTAGCCACCGTCTTAGAACTTCCCACCCCCACCGAACAGGTCACACCCAAATCCTCGATGCGCTTTTGGATGCGCTGGGCAATGCAGACCGGATGCTCATGGTTAAGGCGCGTAGGCGATACATCCATGAAGGCCTCATCGATGCTGACCTGCTGCACAAAGGGCGTCTCTTCTCTTAAGATCTCCATGATCTGGTTTGAGGTAGCTCGATACTTGTCAAAGTGCCCACGCGTCCAAATAGCCTGAGGACAAAGACGCCTTGCCTGCGAAGAAGGCATGGCGCTTGCCACCCCAAAGGCTCGCGCCTCATACGAGGCCGTGGCCACTACTCCGCGCTTGTCAGGATCTCCCCCAACAATTACAGGCTTGCCACGCCAGCCAGGGTTATCGCGCTGTTCTACCGAGGCGAAAAAGGCATCGAGGTCTACCAGAAGTATTGCTGGGCCTTCCCAGGGCTCAAGATAGGAAAAGTCGAAGTCCGAAGCATCTAAAGAGGGTGCAGGACTCACGGGAAGAGGAAGCTTTGAGCTTGAGGGGTGAGAAGACAGAAAACCTGCTGACACTGAAGAAGTGTCAGAGGCATCAGTGCAAAAACCAAAAGCATGCGAAGATGGCAAATCACCGGGAGTTAGTGATGTGTCTGAAGAGTTTGAATCAAGCAAGAACATCGCAGCACATGCTTTCTTTCCCCTGGTGTTTGGAGCTAAGCGGTGCAAGCTTGGATGGTGGGCCCGGCCGGATTCGAACCGACAACCAAAGGATTATGAGTCCCCTGCTC
>CAYSMG010000002.1:9680-29196 GCA_964432045.1 uncultured Eggerthellaceae bacterium | reverse complement strand
GAAACGACAACGCAAGGATCCGCAGAAGCGGCCTTGTCTTCAGTAACGAAATACCTACTATACGTAATATCACACCCGCTCGTATAAGAGCTGCCGTAATATACGCATTCAAACGTTATACTCTTAGCATTTCCGTTGTCATCATATTCAACCTGCGCATTTGCGCTTTGATATGATTTAGCGTCAGATGCTTCAGCGCTTGATAATCTTCCCTCATCGTCATAAGAATAGGTGACTGAAGGGCTTCCAGTTTCATCAGCGCTTGTTGGCGTAACAGAAACAATATTTCCTTCATCGTCATACGAGATGGTATTTGCAACACGCTCATCGCTAGACTCATTGTCGGGAATATCCATTCCCGTCACTCGACCTTGATCATCATAGGTATAGATATAGTACAAACCATTCCAAAGATACACAGCAGTTAAGTTGTCTGCATCGTTCCACTCGTAGGTGAAAGACCCTCCAGAAATGAGATTACCGTTTTCATCGTAACTATATTCATAGTTGCCGTAACCTCCCGCACTATCGCTTGAGGTCTTAACGAGATTCCCTTCATTGTCATAACTTAGCTCTGTGGTGCATTCCGTTTGTCCATAAAATTCTATATCACTAAGATATTCAGTAATACTGACATAGCTGCTCAGCCTTCCGGATTCATCGTAGCTATATTCGGTAGTAACATAATAGGGAGTGCTGTTACTATCACTTGTTCCATAGCTTCCGTTTGAATACTCGCCTTCAGTGATAGAGAGAATGCGGCCGGAGCTATCGCGCTCAATTTCAGTTCGATATACTTCTTCGCCATTATCTATGTCGCTTAGCTGCACAGGCAGCCATACTTCGACAAGCTGAGTGTCATCGAGTCCCGAAATTTCTACTGAGTCAGAAACCGAGTCAGAAACGTTTAAACTCACAAGAGAGCTGGCTCCTGAAACGTTAAGCGATGTGAGAGCACTGCTTTCAATTTCTAAAGAAGTAAGCTCGGCCATGTTTGACACATCAACCGAAACAAGCGAATCACCGGCAAGCGTTAAGGTTTTCAGGTTGGGAAAAATGCGAGCAAGAGAATCGATGCTTTGCGCACCATCGACCGTTAAAACAGTGACTGCCTTAGCTTCTTCACGAGACAGTTTGCCATCTCCATCTGTGTCAAATTGCTCTGAAATAGTAGAGCGTAGGGCATCATCAGGAAAGGTGTTCTCATTGATTTTTATAGGAGAAAACTGGGTAAACCACACAACAGCAACCACAATGGCCAGCAAAAGAACAATAAAAACGCCAGCTATTATTTGCTTTGTATGAGTCCTCTTTACAACACCAGCATGAGACGCAGTGGCAGGGTTATCAATCTTTGCGCTTGCAGCAAACTCATCAGTCTTCGCAGTGGCAGAGTCATTGGCCTCATCAGTCTTGTCAGAATCATCGATCTCTGGAATGACAGAATCATCAAGCTCTGTAGTTGCTGCGGACTCATTAGGCTCTACAGGTGCAGCAGACTCATCAATTTTTGGAATCTGTTCCTCGGAGATGCACACAGGCTCTCCGCATTTGGTACAAAAGCGCGCGCCGTCTAGAAGCTCACTACCGCACTTTCTACAATACATTTGAGCGCCCCCCTTAATGGCTATCCGACGAGAAGGTCAAAGAACAACAGAGAGGCTTAAGCCTATGTCGACTCTGGGTTTTTACTAGCACCACTAACGATGACTCCAATAATGGAGATGACAAGGCAGCACAAAGAGAGCACAGCATAATTGCCAGGATAAAAATAATTACTGTGGCCAAAGTAATACGCAAGAGAAGCTGACAAGAACACCAGGTTCGCCAGCACCAATGCTGCTTTGCCACCATTGCGCTTATATGTTTTTACAACACCAACGACAGCAAGTACTATCCCAAGGATAAACAATGCAAAGGTAAGATATAAATACGGAAGTTTACTAGAGCTTTTTCCTGCGTATTCAAGTAAGGTAGAAACAGTATTTACCAAATCAGGTGTCATCCATATGTTATAGCTCTCTTCAAGAGTTGGAATAGAAACTGATCCGCTAGATAATAGCCCCAGAAAACTAGAAATGTTATTAACAATATAAGAAAGTGCATAACCAGGTTCATACCAGGGCATAAAAGAAGTGCATATCGCAATCATTGTTATAACGATTGCTGCAATACGTCCCCCTGAGATGGATGGTTTTGAAACTGCATTTGAAACCACCTGCGCTTGATTTTGAACAGCAGCGCCCTCCTCTGGCTTGAGACGTGTCTCGTTTGTATTTTGATTCTCTACAGTCTGCTGGACCTGCCGAGCTTGAACCTGTGCGCCGCACTTATTACAAAATGTAGCGGTATCGGAAACCTGATTACCACACTTAGGACAAAACATGCTTACCATCCCTTCCTTTGACGATACGAAAAATACGTATTTGGTTTAATAAGGGAATCTGCTACGACGAAGACGCAGCTAGACAATGATTGTGAGGGATATTGGCTAGAAAGATATTGCGTATGGGGAATACGGGATACGAGGTGCCCTAAAAGAGCAGACCCCCCCCCAGATGCGAACTTGGCTATATCGGCTCTCCAAAACATACAGATATACTAGCAAAAAGATGTAACCTTTTCGTTAATGGGCAAACAAATCCGGCACATGGCAGCAAGGTGCGCCATATGTGTCTATGCCTTATCGGCATCCAGCAGGACTTCCTCCACCGAACAGAAAGCATCCACATATTCCTGCGCTGTTAACCGGCGAATCTTCGCAGTTTTGAAGGCAGCAGTGTCCCGCGAGAGGATAAAGTCAACCTGGACGCTCTCGGCACAGGCACGGATGATCCCGTCCTCGAAATCGGGTTCGTCGGACTGTAGGGCCGTTCGGCAAATGGATTCGTCGACCGCAATCAGGGTAAATGCGTCGAGCGCTGCCGCGATGTACTCCTCTGCGAGCGCGGTGTCCTGGTATTTCCCTAGCACGTAGTAAACATCTTTTAAAGACGTTGCCGCAACGAACGCCTCTAGCTTGCCGAACGCGACCTCGTCAAGCAGCAGCTGCGCAGCGGTCCATCCGGGGCGCTCCCGCATCGCCGCGTCAAGGAGGATGTTCGTGTCGAGCAGTGCTTTATGAAGCATAGCGATCCGCCCCTTCAGGCATGGCGCCTCTCTCCGTCTTAGATAGAGCGACTTGTGCCTTAGACATAGCGGGCCGCCACTAAATCTTTGATTTCATCATCCGACATGCGGCCAATTTTCGAGTTGCCTGGACGACCAGACAACCCCTTCATCTTTGCTACGGCGGCCTTTCGTCGGGAATCCACCGCAGTTTCGTCCGGCTGGGGAAGATCGATGCCTTGTCGGGCAGCTTGTATGAGAACAGAACCGCAATACTGTCCGAACGACATGCCAAAACGCTGCCGCGTCAAAGCGTTCATGAACGCAAGATCCTCTTCGCTTGCGCGGCCGGCAAAAGTTGTCGTCGACACGACCTCTCCTTCCCTGCATGAGTTTGCGTTAACATGTTAACATATTTGTTTCATTGCGTATTAGATTGATTTCAGTACTCCCTCCGGAAAACACGGCGTTTTGAAATGAAACCTACCCAAGATAAAACCTTCTCTCAGGCGGATTCTTAGTATGTTTTACAAGGCCCTACTGTTTTCAAGAAGAAAGCAGGCTTGAGGGCATCTGCTACACTTAGGCCCCAAGCGGAAAAAGAGGGTCAAGGAGAAGCGCATGCGTATCATCACAAGGGAAGAGCAGGAAGATCGCGAACGCAAGCTGCTCTGTTCTGATGCCAGCCTTTCAGCAGAAAGCGAAGGGCGGGACCGCTCGGCCGCTCCCGATATCTTGCGCAATGATTACCAGCGCGATAGAGATAAGATTCTCCACACCAAGTCCTTCCGCCGTCTGTCCCATAAGACCCAGGTCTTCCTGGCAGCTGAGGGCGACCACTACCGCACGCGCCTAACTCACACCCTTGAAGTTGCACAAATTGCACGAACCATAGCGCGCTCCTTAGGACTAAATGAAGATCTTACCGAGGCAATAGCCCTAGGACATGACCTGGGACACACCCCTTTTGGACATGCTGGCGAAGAGGCGCTTTCGCGTTGTTTGGCCCGTCATGGCTATAGCTTGCCAAGTGGCACCTACGACGATGAAAAGGGTCTTTTATATCGTCATAACTGGCAAAGCCTTCGAGTAGTTGAGCATATCGAAAACGCAGGCAAGGGCCTCAATCTTACCCAGGAGGTTCGTGATGGCATTGTTCATCACACCGGATCTGTGCGCCCAGAGACCCTCGAAGGTCGTATTGTCGCCACAGCTGATCGAATTGCCTATGTTAATCATGATATTGACGATGCCATACGGGCAAAAATCCTGCGCGAAGAAGACCTGCCTTCTTCCACCCACGAGATTTTAGGCAAAGACCACTCCACCCGCATTGAAACCCTTGTGCTTGACATGGTGCAGAACTCTTCACTCTGCGATGATATCCGCATGAGCGATAAGGTATGGGATGCCATGAACGAGCTGCGCACTTTTCTCTTCAATAAGGTGTACACCTCTGCGGTGGTCTTAGCCGAAACCACCAAGGCCACCCGTCTGCTTGAGGCACTCTTCGACTACTATGTAGACCATCTTGAAGATATTCCCCAGGAGTACCGCGCGATTTCCCAGGATGATGCTCTCTGCTGTGTTTGTGACTATATTGCTGGCATGACCGACCGTTATGCGAAGGCACGGTTTGAAGAACTTTTTGTCCCCTCTTCGATTCATTACTAAGACAAGGTCCAGGCTTCAGTATTATGAAAAACTACCAGTTAAGGGAGTGGCTCGTATGTCTGCCACTCAAATAAATAGTCTTTCACAAGCCTTCAAGGCTGCCTTCCCCATTATCTTGGGTTATGTTGCCATTGGCATTCCCTGCGGCATTCTGTGCGCTTCCATAGGCCTAAGCCCAATACAGGTACTGCTACTCTGTGTTCTTTTTTACTCGGGGGCTGGGCAGTTTATGATTCCTAATCTATGGCTTGCCGGAACTCCCCTGCTTTCCATTATTGCTAGCGTGAGCTTGGTAAATACACGCCAAATGCTCTACGCCGCCTCCTTTGCACCCCGTTGTAGTGAAAACTCGCCCATCCTCAGCTTCTTTTTCGCAGCAACCGTTACCGATGAAAGCTATGGGGTAAACACTGAGCGCTTTGAGCAGGGATCATGGGATGTGAAGCGCGCCTTTTTGGTCAATGTCTTATCTCAAAGTTCCTGGACGCTGTCCAATCTTGTTGGAGTGTTTTTAGGTTCAGCCATTGGAGTGCCCCTTGCCATTGCTTCTTTTGCCATGACCTCTATTTTTATCTGCCTTTTGGTAAGCCAAAAGCTCAGCTTAGAAAATCTCATTGCGGCCGCAGGGGCCATACTTGGAGTAATCGTATGCAAAAGCGCAGGTCTTAATGGACCGGCCATCCTTATTGGGGCCTTGGTGGGAGTGCTTTGTGCCTTTGTTTGCCATAGTCTTAAGCAGCATGGATCTAAGCCTCAATCCTGCAAGGAGGGTCAGCTTAAATGAGCTGGGAAAGCTTTGCTATTGTAGCTCTGTGCTGCATCGTAACTATGCTTATCTGCCGAGTAGCCCCTCTTTTTCTACTCAAGGGTCGCACCCTGCCAGAAAATCTTGAACGCGCCTTGGGTTATATTCCCCCTGCCGCCTTTGCCGCCTTGGTGGCTAACGACCTTTTCACTCCCGGCATGTTTGACCAGGGATTTTGGCCAGCAGCAGCTCCCCTTATTGCCGCCTTATGCGTGGTAATAGTGGCGCGTCTTTCAAAATCTTTGTTGCTAAGCGCAGTGGTTGGAGTAGGATCCTACGCTCTTTTGAGCTACCTGCCCCTCTTTTAGGCCCTTAGAAGCGAGCAAAACGTTCGTGGCGCCTTGCGATCAAATCATCCGTATTGCTGTTTTCTAGTTCAGGTAGGACTTCCATCAAATACTTACGAAGGGCTTGTGCGGCCTGTTCAGGATTTTCATGCGCAGGTCCATCGCCTTCTGAAAGCACGGTATCAGCAATACCCATGCGCACCACATCATCGGCACCCATGCGCATGACCGCTGCCGCCTCAGGAGCACGAGTTCTGTCCTTCCACAGAATAGAGGCAAAGCCCTCGGGTGAGAGCACTGAATATACTGCGTTTTCCTGCATAGCCACCTTATCAGCCAAGGCTAAGGCCAAGGCCCCACCCGAACCACCTTCGCCTAAAAGAATGCTGATAACTGGCACACGAAGCCCAGCTAGCTCGTAGAGATTATCAGCAATGGCATTGCCTTGTCCGCGCTCTTCTGCCTCAGTTCCGCAGAAGGCACCCTGAGTATCAACCAGGCAGATAACTGGTCGCTTAAATTTTTCCGCTTGGCGCATCAAACGCAAGCTCTTTCGGTAGCCCTCAGGCTGGGGGCAACCAAAGTTCCGGCGAATTCGCTCCTTAAGATCGGTCCCCTTCTCCTGAGCGATGACAGTAACCGGATGGCCTAAAAACCACGCAAGGCCTCCTACAATGGCTTCGTCATCGGCAAAGGAACGATCACCATGCAATTCAATAAAGCCCTCGAAGATCGAGTTGATATAGTAAAGCGCCGTTGGACGATGCGTATTACGCGCAAGAAGCACGTGGCTCCATGCCGCCTGAACATCGGCCTTAGTGGGCACCTGAGCGTGAGGGCCTTCACCCTCTTCAGCTAAAAGCGAGCCATCCTCAGCATCAAAGTCGCCTGATGCAACAGCTCGCTCAATTCTCTTATGACTTGCATTGCGTCCGTTAAAGAGAGGAAAGACGAAGCCTTGTTTTTCCTTCTTCTCACCCTCACCGGGGTAAGACTCAACGGGAAGCATGCCATAGGTGACTGAGTTATAGGTATCGCTTCCCTCTTCTAAATTGTGGCACACCGAGGCATAATCTACCAAAAGGGCATGATCCCCTGGTTGGGGAGATTCTGGCAAGCTTGCGGATGCATGCAGAGCAAGCACATGAGCAAGATAAGAGCGCAGATCTTCACGCTTCACTACGGCATCAATTAGCCCATGCTCCAAGGCAAATTCAGCGGTTTGGAAGCCTTCGGGAAGTTCTTGTTTAATGGTATCGCGAATAACTCGCTGACCAGCAAAGCCAATAAGAGCGCGCGGTTCAGCCAGAATAATATCGCCCTGCATGGCAAAAGATGCGGTAACGCCTCCGGTGGTTGGGTCGGTATGCACCACCACATAGAGCAAGCCCGCTTCACTGTGGCGCTTAACTGCGCAAGAAACCTTCGCCATCTGCATCAGCGACATAAGACCCTCTTGCATACGGGCACCACCCGATGCGGTAAAGATCACAACCGGCAAGCGGTCTTTTGTGGCACGGTCAAAGAGGCGCGATATTTTTTCACCCACAACCGTACCCATAGAGCCCATAAGAAAGGTGGAATCCATAACACCAAGCGCAAGCTCTAAGCCGGCAATAGTTCCCCGTCCGGTGCAAACTGCCTCATCCAGATGGGTCTTAAGCTGTAGGCCCTCAAGCTTGTCCTGATAACCTGGGAAGTCCAGCGGATCACGCTGTGGCAGATCGCAATCCCAGCGCGTAAAACTGTCGGTGTCAAGTAAGTCGGCAATGCGTTCGTCTGAGGTCATGCGGTAGTAGCCACCGCAGCCGGGACAAATATAGTGAACGGCAGCAAGGCCAACTCCATCAAAATGGAGTCCGCAGTGGGGGCATTTGCGCCAATTCTCCTCTCCCGGCACCTGACGCTGTGTTGTGCACAAGACCCAGCCTAAACCCGGCGTGTCTAAAGACAAAGGACGAAAGACCCTCAAACCACGCGCACTTGCACGGGCTAAGAAAATATCCACCTGAGCCAAGGGGAGGGCTTCCTTTGCTAAAAGAATGGTCTGAGCACCACATTCTTCGGCAGCCCGCAAAACAGCATAGGCATTACAAAACAGAGCATCTGAATAGCGCTCACCTAGCACTACCGTGCCATCGGCCTCGCGCAGATTCACATCGAAGCGTCGTTCTTGGGTAAGCGGTGCCCACACGCTAAAACCTGCCTCATGTGCCTCTTGAATGAGGCGGCGAGCAGGCTTTCCTCGAGCCATCAAAAGCACCCGAGGACGAAAATCTTCCTTTACTGTATCGGAATGCCTCGCGACAGGAACTACAGCAGGAACTTTTCCTTCAAACTCGCTTCCATCGCTTGAATCCACAGCGTTGGGTACCGTATTACTTCCCGTGGTGGCCTCTTCAGCAACTCGAGTTAATCTATAGGCTACATCAAGGGGTTTTTGCTCTTCTGCCACCTTGGGTGCAGAACCCGAAGCGGCATCTGAGGTCTTAGGCAGCATTGTTCCCTCAGGAGAAAAGCTTATATAGCCCTGCTTTTTGCTCTTCATAATTCTTCCCCCCAGCAAATAGGTGCACTAGGACTGTGCGAGAACATACTTCTGGGTTGCCTGGGCGCAAACTTGCCCCTCAACACTTGCCTCAACTTCAGCTACACACAGCCGGCTCGATTGCTTTACTATCTGGGCCTTTAAATCAAGGATTTCACCTGGATTGACCTGACGACGGAACTTCGCCTTGTCAATACCCGTAAGAAAGCCAAGGGCATTTTCTGTCTCGCGTCCGCACAGCACACAAAAAGATGCCGCTTGTGCTAAGGCTTCCATAATAATGACCCCCGGCAAAACCGGATGTGTTGGAAAATGACCCTTAAAGAGCGGCAGAGCAGGATCCACCTCTAACTGAGCATGAATACTCTCACCCGGCACGCAACTAAGCACGCGCGTAAGCCAAACAAAGGGGTCGCGATGCGGCAGTACGGCTTCTATAGTCTCTTTTTCACAGGGAAATTGAATCTCCATACTAGATCAACCTAGCCTTTGCAATTAAAGGGTGAAAGCGCCAAGCTTGCATTATGCCCTCCAAAACCCAAGCTGTTGGACAAGGCAACCTTTTGCGGATGTTTGCTCATTGCCTCACATACCACTTCCACCGCACACTCGGGATCAGCCTCAGCAAAGCCGCAGGTGGGAGGTATACAATCGTTTGCGACCGAAAGAGCCGTCACTATAGCCTCAAGGGCACCGGCGGCACCAAGGGTATGACCGGTGCAACCCTTAACCGAGGTAACTGGCACCTTTACATCAAAGCCCTCACACAGATCAAGAAGCGCACGTGATTCGGTTGCATCATTTGCGGGGGTACCCGTTCCATGTGCGTTTAGGTGTCCAATATCAGCAGGAGTAAAGCCGCCCTCACTTAGGGCTTCTTGCATTGCACGACGAATGCCCTCACCATCAGGAGCCGGAGCCGTAATGTGATAAGCATCACCAGTGCTGCCAAAGCCCGTGATCTCAGCCACGATGTTTGCCCCGCGTGCCAAGGCGTGCTCAAGCGACTCAAGGACCACAGCACCCGCTCCTTCGCCGGCAACAAAGCCGGCACGACGTTGATCAAAGGGCAGTGAGGCACACAAGGGGTCAGAAGCCTTGGTAAGAGCACTAAGGTTGGTAAAGCCCGCCAAGCAAATAGGAGAGACGCTTTCTTCGGTACCTCCTGCCAAAGCCACGTCAATATAGCCGTGGCGAATATCGCGCAAAGCCGCGCCAATACAGTGGGCGCCCGTGGCACAGGCGGTCACAATATCAAGGCACTCGCCCTTAAAACCATAGCGAATTGCAAGATTACCCGAAGCGATGTTCGAAATCATGGTAGGAACAAAGAGGGGGTTCACTCGCTTTGGACCCTTAAGAGCAAGGGTGGTAATTCCACTTTGCAGCTCTTCAATACCCCCAATACCCGAACCGAAGACACAGGCGATACGCCTAGGGTCTTCATCCTCTATTACAAGCTTACTTGCAGCAAGCGCCTCATCTGCAGCTACGATGGCATATTGAACAAAGCGCGCAAAGCGACGTGCTTCCTTCTTGCTTAGGCCACACTCTGTAGGCTCAAAATTGCGCACCTCACCAGCAATCTTTACCTCAAAGTCTTCCGTATCAAAACGTTCAATAGGCCCAATGCAGCAACGCTTTGAAAACACGGCATCCCACAGAGCAGCAACCCCTATGCCAGCAGGGGAAATGGCACCCATTCCGGTAATAACTACCCGGTTGGTGCCATCGGGTCTTTTGGTATTAATGGCGCTTGGATCTGAGCAAGCGACACCTCTTAAGTTAAAGCCTTCAGTGCTCATAAGGCCATACCTCCATCAATGCAGATAACCTGGCCAGTAATATAAGCAGCCTGCTCACTGGCCAAAAAAGCAACTAGTTCGGCTACCTCTTCGGCTGTGCCAAAGCGCTTCGCCGCAATGTGTTTTGCTATTGCCTCTCGTTGCTTTTCGCTCAAAGCATCGGTCATATCGGTTTCAATGAAGCCAGGAGCGACAGCATTGCAGGTAATATTTCGCGCGGCGAGCTCACGGGCTATTGATTTGCTCAGTCCAATAACGCCCGCCTTGGAAGCCGCATAATTCGCCTGACCCGCATTGCCACTTACCCCAACCACGCTACTCATGTTAATAATACGTCCATAGCGCTGCTTCATCATGCGCTGAGCTGCAGCCTTACAGCAGTTGAAGGTACCTTTGAGATTAACCTGAATGACCGCATCGAAGTCCTCATCCTTCATGCGCGCAAGAAGCCCATCTCGTGTTATGCCGGCATTGTTAACCAATACGTCAAGACGACCAAAGGTCTCCCAGCAGGCTTCGATTAAAGCTTTTGCCTCTTCTGCTTTTGCAACATTTGCCACCTGGGTAATAACTGAAACCCCAAAGCTTTTGCTGATATCTGCAGCAAGAGCTTCAAGGTGATCAAGCCCCGACTCACTTGAGCAGTTAACGCACAGGTCATAACCCTTTTCTGCCAACTTATAGGCAACTGCCCTACCAATGCCACGACTTGAACCGCTTACCACAGCTGCACGCCGTGGCTTTACTTGTGTGTCCTCTTCTGCCCCTGTCTTTACTTCACCAACAGAGGAGTTCATCATTTGAGAAGATTCACCCATAGAACTAGTCTCCAATCTGTGTCGTGTACGCATCAAGACAGGAAAGAAAGGAGGGCATATCGCTCACGCACTCACGTGAGGCCTCCTTTTCTATGCGCTTCACGAGGTTCTTTAGAACCCCGCCATATCCCACCTCTATGAAATTATGAATGCCCGCGTCAAAAAGCACGCGAACCCCCGCACTAAAACGTACCGGATGGGTAATTTGGAGCACAAGGTGTTCGGCTGCCTCATCGGCGGATAGCGGTGCTGCATCAACATTGCAAATAAGAGGAATGCTGGCTTCTTTAAAGTGCAATTCCTTCAGATAATCGGCCAAGCCACAGGCTGCATCTTGCATAAGAGGGCTATGAAAGGCCCCGGAGGTTTTAAGCCTGCTTGCCCTTCCACCCTTTTCAATCCAAGTGGTCTCTGCGCGCTCTATCGCTTCAACTTCGCCCGAAATCACCACCTGTCCCGGACTGTTGTAGTTGGCAGGAACCAAGACCTGTCCCTGTGCACACTCGCGACAGACCTGCTCAACCTCCTCATCACTTCCCTTGAGAAGAGCACTCATAGCCCCAGGGTACTCAAGAGCGGCCTGAGACATCAGCTCGGTACGCTTGGCCACCAAAGCAAGGGTCTCTTCGTCAGAAAGCATGCCCGAAACAGCCAAGGCTCCAATCTGGCCTAAGGAAAAACCGAGAACCGCATGAGGTCTGAGACCTTGCGCCATAAGGGCGCGCGCAATGCCAAGCGAAAGCGCACAAAGCGTCGGCTGTGCATAGCGAGTATCGTTAATGGTTTGCGCGTCGCCTTCGGAAATGATCTTTACCAGGTCAAAACCAAAAACCTCAGAGGCCAGGGCAAAGGTTGCTGCCACCTGAGGAAGCTCTTGTAAATCTGTCCCCATACCCGGCTTTTGTGAACCCTGGCCAGACAGCATAAAGGCACAGGCGTTCTCAGGTAGGTTTTGGAAGCTTAAAGCTTTCTTTTCTTCCACGCTCACAAAACCCCTTAGGCCTCAGATTTTAAGATACGTCCCTGACGCGCGTTAAGCGCTGCTAAAGAATCCAGCTCTAGGTCACACAAAGCCTCTGCCTCGCTGATAATTTCTGAAATAACTTCACGGGCTGTTTTTCTTTCATGGACTAAGGCCGACACCTGACCAGCCATCATAGAGCCATTGTCCACATCGCCTTCCACCGCACGACGCAGACTTCCCAAATACATCTGCTCAAGCTCCTCGCCATTTTTAGCCATGTCGCTCTCTAAAGAGCGCACCTTACGCGAAAACTTATTCTTTAAGCAACGAGCCGGATGACCACTTCCGCGTCCGGTTACTATGGTGTCGGAATCCTTTGCAGCAAGCACACGCTGCTTATACTCATCAGCAATAGTGCATTCTTCAACTGTCAGAAAGCGAGTGCCCATTTGCACGCCCTCTGCACCAAGCATAATAGCCGCCGCAAAACCACGGCCATCGGCAACACCACCCGCTCCAATAAGAGGAATAGAGATCGCTTCGCGTACCGAGGGCAAAAGGGCCATGGTGGTCAGCTCGCCAATGTGGCCCCCCGACTCGGTACCTTCTGCTATCACAGCATCAGCCCCAAGCCTTTCCATGCGCACCGCCAGAGCAGTAGAAGCCACCACCGGTATGACCTTGATGCCGGCCTCTTTCCACTTATCCATAAACTGAGAAGGGCTGCCCGCTCCCGTGGTAATAACATCCACTTTCAAATCACAGAGCAAGGAAGCCAGTTCTGCCGCATTAGGATCCATAAGCATCACGTTTGCACCAATGGGTTTTTTGGTGATCTCACGTGCCTTTTGCACCTGCTCTTCCACCCAGTCAAGCGGTGCCCCGCCACAGGCGATAATTCCCAAACCACCTGCCTCGCTTACCGCCCCTGCTAAACTGGCATTAGCAATACGCGCCATAGCGCCCTGAATGATAGGAATCTCAATTCCTAGCAGCTCTGTGACCCGCGATTTCATTATTACTGTAGTCCTTCCCCAACTTAGCGCAGCCTTGATTACTGAATCATTTGCCGCCCTAAAGACATGAGGGGCCGCCCATGCAGCCCCTCATACACTCAATCTGCAACAGGCCTTACTTCAAAGAGTCGATGTGGGCAACCAGCTGACCGATGGTTTCAATACCCTCGGGCTCGCCAAACTCAATTTCGCACTTTTCTTCCAAGTCGCAAATAAGTTCCATCATGTCCAAGGAGTCAATACCAAGCGCCTCCATGGTTGAATCCTCACCGATCTGATCGGCATCCAGATCAAGATTCTCAACGAGTACTTCTTTTACGGTGTCAAGCGTAGACATTCTTTCTCTCCTCTCGAGTAAAATTACTTTGATAGTCTAAGTAATTGACTGCTCTCTGTATGGTATGGGCAGATTTGCGCTAATGCAAGCCCTCCCCTTCCTCTTTCACTATTTCTGCGAGAGCGCACACCTTAAAGAATATCAAGGACCTCAAGCTTGAGTCTCAAGGCGCAGCCGACGTGCAACAAACTTAGATACGCTCATCAAAGAAGGCCTTTACACGAGCAAGAGCAAGACAGAGGATTTCTGCCTCTTCGTGCGAAAGTTCACCTAAGGCTTCATCGATCATCTGCTTATGAAACAAGCTATGGGCCCGATATACCAAACGTCCCTTTTTCGTGAGTCTTAAAAGAACCCGTCTTCGATCTTGTTCGTCGCGTTTACGAAGAATAAAACCGCGCTCTTCAAGCTTATGCACTGCGGTGGTAAGCGTAGCAGTCGTAACACAAAGGCGGGCAGCAACCACATTCATGGGATTACTTTCGTATAAGCCCACCGCCACAATAGTGTGAACCTCGGTGATGGTTAGTCCCTGAGTAAGACGATTATCCAGTGAGCGCTCTTCAATACGCAGAATGGAATTAAAGGTATCAGTCAGCAGGTCATTGATAAGCGACTTGTCACTCACACTCAATTCTTCCTCTAAATCTTTTTCTGTACCTTTACTCATATAACCTCACTCAGCTTTGAAAAGCTTAACTTATCAGCAGAACTTAGTAATCCCATCAAGTAGGCTTAGTAATTCATTAAGCAATCTGAGCAAAACATAAAAACTCAGTTTGAAGACACCCGAGCGCCCAGCGCACTCCGAAGGCTTTCAGCCACATACTCGCGCGGGCTATGGCAAATCTTATACTAACGCGCTCTAGGAACCTAAAGTGCCTGCCAAGCGAAATTCCAGACGGTTTCTCCGCGCATCCGCCGCACTGAGAACTACCGCTATCCGCTGTCCAAGTCGCCATATCTTCCCGCTCTCCTCACCTTCAAGACGGTAGAGATTTGCGTCGAAAGAAAAATATTCTGAACCCAGCTGGCGTATTGGTAAAAGACCCTCGGCTGTATTTTCAAGTCGCACATATAAACCATGAGAAGCCACACCAGAAACAATTCCCGAAAAGGCCTCTCCTACCTTATCCTCAAGGTACTCAATGAGTTTATACTCAAGCGATTCAGCTGCTACCGCTTCAGCTGCACGTTCGGCAGAAGAGCAATGCTTCGCCAAATAAGCTAGGGCATCCACCTGGGCCGAATAGCTTTGGCTGCGTCCGAAAAGCGCTGCCTTAAGCATCCGATGTGCCACTAGGTCGGGATAGCGCCGAATAGGCGAGGTAAAGTGAGTGTAGGCCTTACTTTGGAGCCCATAGTGTCCTTCGCACTTCTCCGAATAGACCGCTCGTTTCATTGAACGCAGTAAAAGCTGCGAGACCAAATCGGACTCGGGATGCTTTGAGGCCTGGGTCAATACCTCCTGGAGCGTCTTAGCATCACCTGCCACAAATGAAGAGGTATTGATATGCGAAAACCAAGTGAACTCACTTAAGAGAGGAATCAAAGCCAAGAGGCTATCGAAAGAAGGGGCCTCATGTACTCGAAAAAGAGCCGCCTTGCTTTCTTCGTTTAAGATGCGCGCTACCGCCTCATTGGCAAGAATCATGGCTTCTTCTACCAAGGAAGTGGCCCGATTCTTGCGGCGAAGATAAATTTTTTCTACCTTACCGTCCTGCTTAAGCTGCAGTTTTGCCTCTGGAAAAGAGAAGTTTAAGCCTCCCGCCTGAAATCTTCGGCTCCCCCGCAATTCAGCAAGCTCAGATGCAGAAGCAAGCAGATCTTTGAGCGCGTCATCCTTTCTTGATTCTAGAATGGCAAGCACTTCATCGTAGTTGTAAGCCCGCCTTGAGCGAATTAAGGCCGGGTATATAAGGTAGGAAGCAAGACGGCCCCTTCGGTCGAGGTATAGATCGACCGTCATGCTAAGACGATCTTCATCCGGCCTTAAAGAGCACAGCTCCTCAGAAAGAGCCGCCGGAAGCATAGGTATGACTCGATCAGGCAAATAAGTGCTTGTCGCACGCTGACGCGCATCAAGGTCAAGAGGACTTGACCAGTCAAGATAAGCAGAAACGTCTGCAATATGCACACCTAAGCACCACTGGGGCCTTCCAGCCTGCTCCCAGCCAGCGCCATACAAGACCCGTGGCAGAACAGTACCCTTAGGGTCAAAGTAAGAAGCCCTCCCCTCTTCAAGCCGCGCTAAGTCAAAGGACTCATCAAGCGGTATCAAAGAGATGGCATCATCAAAATCCTTTGCGTCAAAGGGATCGATGGTAAAAACGAGGCGTTTGCGCAAGTCTGCATAGCCCGAATTCAAGGCAGCTTCGCATTCTAGGCGCGCCTGGGAAGCCTGGGTGAGCGCCGCAGAAGAAAACTGGCTTATGAGCTTATGGCGCGCAATGATGTTTTCTATCGCCACCTGCGAACTATTCGCTTCTAGGACCTCTTCCACCACACCAGTTGCCGCACTTCTATAAGAGGGATAGCTGCGGATTCGCACACGAACCAAAGAGCCCTCTTTAATCTCTGGATGCTCGGCATGCTGGGTAAAGATGTCATAGGGAATACGCGGATCTTCTGGAACCACAATGCCGAAGGGGTCACAGATCTCATAGCGGCCAATCAAGACCTCGTGCGCTCGCTCTAAGACCCGCACCACCCTCGCAGCTGGCCGTACATAGGAGCCTGGACTATAAGTGTGCTTGCTGGCCTTGCGCGCGTGGACACTCAAAGATGCGACTTCTACCGTATCGCCATCAAAGGCACCATTGATTTTAGAGTGCGGAATAAAGTATTCGCCTTCGGGAGTGCGCACATAGGCATGACCAGCTACCTGGGCAAATAAGGTGCCTCGCGCATAGCTTTTCGCCTTACGCCGAGTATGCGAACGTGAGCGAGGCATCAGATGGGCCCCTATGCGGTATCTGGGATTAAACCTTAAGGTAGCGACGCATTGCCAGAGCCGAACCCACCAAACCAATCACCAAACCAGCAACCACCAAGACGACATATATCGCAAGGAAGGTTCCCAAAGCAAGGTCGAAGGGCAAAAAGGACAGGACCGATTGCAGCTTAGGCAGGGCGAAGGAGCGTAGAAGCTCCAAGCAAAGCACGGCCAAAAGCGAACCAATAATGGCATGAAGTGCGCCTTCCATAAGGAAGGGCCCACGAATAAAGCCATTACTTGCACCCACTAAGCGCATGATGGCAATTTCCTTACGACGTGCCATGATGGCCAGACGGATCGTGTTATTGATGAAGATCAGCGCAATAAAGATCAAAAGAACAATAAGTGCCGCTCCAATATAGCGAACGTAGTTGGTGAGCAACAAAAGGCGATCAACGGTCTTTTCACCATAGTTTACCGAGGAGGATGGATCGCTTGGGTTATCGCAAATGGCCTGGAAATCCTCATTTTCCATGAGCAGGTTTGCCACTTCTTCCACCAACTGCGGATCTGAAAGTTCAATTTCAATAGAGGCAGGCAAGGGATTGGTGCCATCAAGAGCCCCCAAAATTTCCGAGTTGGTTTGCATGAAGTTTTCGTAGGCCTCATCTTTGGTTGTAAACCCTACCGAAGCAACCCCTTCAAGCGACAAAAGCCAATCCTGCACCTCTTCAATATTGCTATCGGATGCATCATCAGCAACATAGGCGGTAATAGAAACATCATCTTCCACCGAAGAAATGATGTTTTCAACCAGACGCCCCCCTACCAGAAAGACACCAATAATCAGCAGGGATAAGAAGATAGTGATAATAGAGCCAAGAGTTGTCGACAGATGACGACTAAAGCCGCGCAAAGACTCTCGAAAAAAGTAAATAATACTAGACATCGAAACCGTACACCCCCCTGTCCTGGTCACGGGTCAGACAACCACGGTCGAGCGCAATAACGCGACGGCGCATGTTGTCCACCATTTCGCGGTCATGGGTGGCTACCAGCACGGTCGTGCCAGTTCGGTTAATGCGTTCAAGCAGATCCATAATGCCTCGTGAGGTTTGCGGATCAAGGTTTCCGGTTGGCTCGTCACACACCAAAAGCGGGGGACGATTTACAATGGCACGCGCAATAGAGACGCGCTGTTGCTCACCACCAGAGAGCTGATCGGGCATCTTATTGAGCTTGTCCTGTAAGCCAACCAGACGCAAGACCTCGGGCACCTGGGTTTTTATAACATGGCGGCTTTTACCAATAACCTCAAGAGCAAAGGCGACGTTCTCAAAAACCGTCTTATCGGGTAAAAGCTTAAAGTCCTGAAACACGCAGCCAACATTGCGACGAAGATAGGGCACCCGCCAATTCCTCATGCCGCCCAAGTCTTCCCCTGCAACATAGATATGTCCCTGGGTGGGCTTTATCTCTCGGATGAGCATGCGAATAAAGGTGGACTTACCCGACCCGGAATGACCCACCAAAAAGATGAACTCACCTGCAAAAATTTGCAGGGAGATATCCGAGAGAGCCGGCTTATTTGGCTGTGCCGGATAGACCTTGGTAACGTGATCAAAGGTGATTACGGGTACTCCTGTTTGCTGAGACATATCCTCAACCTCAAGCACAGGAAGCGACTGAGAGAGCTGGGCAGAAATCTGCGCTTGGCGGGAGTGGGCCCCGTGCGCTCCCCGCGCGCGTGACCCGACCGGACGCGATTGCCCAGTAACTTGACTAAGATCGTTTGTCACAGAATGCTCCGTTCAAATAGCTGTATATACTGAGACTGCACGCATTCTAGCAGATGACTAACGTGCTCGTACCTTTTTCACAGCTTCGACAATCGCAGGTGCATCAAGATTAAAGAAGGACAAAAGTTCTTCAAATTCTCCTGACTTACCGAAGGTGTCTTTCACCCCGACAAATTCAAGAGGCACCGGATAGATGCAAGCAAGCGCCTCGGCCACCGCCGAACCCAAGCCGCCAATGATGCTATGCTCTTCTGCTACCACCGCACAGCTGGTCTTTTTTACAGAAGCCACTATGGTTTCAACATCAAGCGGCTTGATGCTAAAGGCATCGATAACCTCTGCCTGAATACCCTCTTTGGCTAATATCTCCGCTGCAAGAAGGGCTTGCTGCACCTCTACACCACAGGCGATGATACTTACATCGCTTCCTTCTTGTAAGGTATAGGCACGTCCCAATTCAAGTGCCACCCCATCCGCATACACAGAGGAAAGCGCTGCCCGTCCCATGCGAACATAAACCGGTCCCTCTGTTTGGGCGGCGATACGTATCGCCGAGACCGCTGCCGCGTAATCAGCCGGTACCAAAACCCGCATGCCTGGCAAAACCCGCATAAGGGCAAGGTCTTCAAGCATCTGATGACTTCCGCCATCAGGACCAACGGAAATGCCGGCATGAGTTGGAGTAATCTTTACCTCAAGCTTGCTATAGCAAACCGTATTGCGAATCTGATCATAGGCCCGCCCGGTACCAAATACGGCAAAAGAACCCGTAAAGGCAATATGCCCGCTAGCGGCCAAACCCGCTGCAACGTCTATCATGTTTTGCTCAGCAATGCCGCAGTTGAAGAGTCGTTCAGCAAAACCAGCATCGGCTAGTTTTTTCGTGGTGGTAGACCCACTTAGGTCAGCATCGACAGCAACAACTGGCAGGCCCTCCTCTGCAAGCTGAACCAGGGTGGATCCAAGGGCAGCTCGGGTGGCACGCTTGTTTTGCTTTTCTTCCTCGCTTGCTCGCTTAAGCAATGCAGACCTCCTTAGACCCATCAGCCTTTGAAGCACCAAGCTCTTCTAAAGCAGTAAGTAACTGTTCTGAGTTAGGAGCCTTACCATGCCAGCCGGCCTGGTTCTCCATAAAAGAAACCCCCTTACCTTTCACGGTATGCGCAATGACCAGATGGGGCTTTTGTACCGATGATGCCTTAAGGGCGAAAAGAAGCTCAATTAAGGCCGAAATGTCATGGCCGTCTACTTCATGCACATCCCAGCCAAAGGAAGAAAACTTACTGGCAAGGTCACCTAATTCGCAAACATCTTCAGTTTCGCCATCAATTTGAAGCCCATTTCTATCGACAATAGCAATGAGATTATCGAGCCTTTGGTGAGCAGCAAAAAGCGCTGCCTCCCACACCTGACCCTC
>CAYSMG010000002.1:1434-9580 GCA_964432045.1 uncultured Eggerthellaceae bacterium | reverse complement strand
ATTGTACACGCCAAAATAAACACAGCGCAGAAGGGCTTATAAAGCAGCGTGCCAGCGGTGATACGCCAGAACAAAATCTTCAATATCACCTTCAAGCACAGCTTCTACATTACCAGTTTCAAGTCCGCTGCGAAGGTCTTTCACCAGCTGATAAGGATACAAAACATAGTTTCGAATTTGGCTGCCGAAGCTGTTTTCCATGCGCTCACCGCGTAGAGCCTCAATTTCTTCTTGGCGCTTTCGTTCTTCACGCTCGTAGAGCTTCGCTCGCAAAACTCTAAAGGCCGCTTCCTTATTTTGCAGCTGACTTTTTTCATTTTGACAGGTCACCACTATGCCGGTCGGCAGGTGAGTCAAGCGCACCGCTGAATCGGTTGTATTGACACACTGACCCCCAGGACCACTTGAGCGATACACGTCAACCCGCACATCAGCCGGATTAAGGTCTATCTCTATATCTTCAGGAAGTACCGGCAAAACCTCCACGCTGGCAAAGGTAGTATGACGGCGTTTTTTATCATCGGTTGGACTTATGCGCACTAGGCGGTGAACACCCATCTCGCTGCGAAGCATTCCATAAGCGAAGCGGCCTTCTATCTGAATGGTCGCCTTATCAAGACCCACCGACTCACTGCCCGGTACCACATCTAAGTCCCGGACCGACCAAGCCTTTTTCTCGCAGTAATGCAGATACATGCGATAGAGCATCTCTGTCCAATCCTGAGCCTCAAGTCCACCTTGACCAGGATTTATGCTCAGTATTGCATCTCCGGTGTCAAAGCGTCCAGAAAACCATGATGCCACCTCTAAGGCATTAATCATCTCCTCAAGACGCGAAAGGCTTACTCGCGCCTCTTCCAAGAAAAGCTCGTCTTCCTCGGCGAGCTCGAAAGCTGCCCTCACTTCCTCTAAAAGGGCTTCGGCTTCTTGGTAATCTTCGATAGTTGCGCGCAGATCACTGGCCTGCTTTGAAATGCTTTGTGCCTTTGTGGGATTGTCCCAAAAACCCGGTGCAGCAATCTGTTTTTCAAGTTTGGTAAGATCTTCGCGCTTCTTTTCAATATGAAGGTATTCGTAGGCCTCGCCGATGCGCGTTTGTGCCTCTTTGACTTCCTTTACCTGCTTATCAGTCATGTTTATAAGTCCCACTTATTACAAAATTTTTACCTCAGATTCGCTAGACGGCCGACCCGTACTCTTTCAGAGATCTTTACCGTGGCACTTCTTAAACTTAAGACCACTTCCACAAGGACAGGGTTCATTTCTTCCAACATTTGCGAAGGGATCATCCTTGTCCTTTACATAGGTTTGAGGCTTACGAATTTCCTTCGGTAAGTTTTCACCTGTCGTCTTTGCCCTTTGACCTGCTTGGCTCGCTTGGGCACCTTGACTCTTTGCACGTAAGGACGCTGCAGCTCCCACACCGGTATTATCCAAAGCGGCCTCGGGTGAGGAATAGTGAACCTTACCTGCCAGTGGATCCTTCTGCGCAGGCATGGAAGCCTCCTGCTTTACCGCAAGCTGGAGACGCAGTAAGGTGCGTAGATAGTCGGAATACATCGTTGAAGTCAGATTCTCAAAGGCCTTATAGGCCTCATTTTTGTACTCCACCAATGGGTCGCGCTGGCCGAAGGCACGCAAGCCAATGCCTGTTTTGAGGTAGTCCATCTCAGAGAGGTGAGCCATCCAGCGCGTATCGATAATACGTAGCATAATCTGGCGCTCTAAGGCCTTCATCGCCTTTTCGCCAAGCTGGGCTTCTTTCTCTTGATACACCGACATCAAGTAGTCTTTTAAGGCATCCTCAAGCAAGGCCGGGTCATCATCGTGATCAAGCTCATCCACCTTAAAGGAGCTTGTACCTGTCATTTCAGCCACCCAAGAGTCAATGGCTTTCTTATCCCAGTCATCGCTGGGGGCCTTTGCTGGGCAATTTTCTTCTACTACCCGAGCAACCGCGTCCTCGACAATGGAAGGAATGCGCTCATCTAAGTCCTTGCCATCTAAAATGGCATTACGTTCGGCATAAATGGCCTCACGCTGCAAGTTCATTACATCGTCGTATTCCAAGACGTTTTTACGTGAAGCAAAGTGCAGAGTTTCCACCTGACGCTGGGCGCCCTCAATCGCCTTTGAAACCATGCCTGCCTGCAAGGGAAGATCCTCAGGCAGTTTCATCTTGGCCATCATGCGATCAATCGAGTCCATACGCTCGCCACCAAAAAGGCGCATCAGATCATCTTCCAAGGAAAGATAAAATTGGGTAACTCCCGGATCTCCCTGACGACCAGAACGACCACGCAGCTGATTGTCGATACGGCGACTCTCGTGACGCTCGGTGCCAATAACGGTAAGACCTCCTGCTTCCAAAACCTTGGTGCGCTCTTCTTTGCAGATCTCCTTCGCTGCCCGAAGCGCCTGCTTGCGCTGATCCTCACTTGGTGCCGGCAAAATATTTGGATCAGGCTTGGCCTCCCCCTTGTCAATAGCCTCCTGTAAAGCAGCATCATCTTCCTCGGTGCGCGTTGGGTCATAACCCTTTGAACGCAGGATGTCTTGGGCCATCACTTCAGCGTTGCCACCAAGCAAGATGTCGGTACCACGGCCTGCCATGTTTGTCGCAATGGTCACTGCTCCCACACGGCCAGCCTGCGCAATAATATGAGCCTCGCGTTCATGGTTTTTAGCATTGAGGGTCTCATGAGGAATCCCCCGCTTATTAAGCAGGCGGGAAAGACGCTCGGAGCTTTCAATTGACACCGTGCCAATAAGGCAGGGCTGACCAGCCTCATGACGAAGAGCCACATCGTCTGCCACCGCATTGAATTTCGCATCAATGCTGCGGTAAACCAAGTCTTCTTCATCCTTACGAATAACCGGTTTATTAGGAGGAATAGCTACTACCGGTAAGTTATAAATCTGACGAAACTCGGTATCTTCGGTCATGGCAGTACCGGTCATGCCAGAAAGCTTATCGTATAAACGGAAATAATTCTGAAGTGTGATGGTCGCAAGGGTTTGGTTTTCATCGCGCACTAAGACGCGCTCTTTTGCCTCGAGGGCCTGGTGCAGACCTTCGGAATAACGCCGGCCTTCCATAATACGACCGGTGAACTCGTCAACGATTTTCACCTCGCCATTGACCACTACATAGTCAACATCGCGATGATAGAGAAATTGAGCACGCAAGGCCTGTTGCAAGTGATTCGGCAGCTGGCCCGAAGGATCAGCATAGATATCATCAATGCCAAGCATCGATTCAATCTTGACCAAGCCGCTATCAGTTGCGCTTATGGTTCTTTTGGCCTCATCCATTTCGAAGTCCTGCCCTTGTATAAGAGCAGGCATCACCCGTGCAAATTTGTTATAGGTCTCGGCCGCCTGCGTTGCTGCACCCGAAATAATAAGGGGGGTGCGCGCCTCGTCAATAAGAATAGAGTCAACCTCGTCGACCACCGCGAAATGATGACCTCGCTGCACTCGCATTTCAGCTCGGGTTACCATGTTGTCGCGCAGGTAATCAAAGCCAAACTCCGAGTTAGTACCATAGGTGACATCAGCCTCGTAGGCTATTTTTTTACGGTCAAGTCGCATTCCATTTTGGTTCAGACCGACCTTCATCCCCAGAAAGCGATAGATGTTCCCCATCCATTCGCTGTCGCGTTTAGCCAGGTAATCATTGACTGTCACGATGTGAACGTTGTGACCCGGTAAGGCATTCAAATATCCCGCAAGGGTAGAAACTAAAGTCTTACCTTCACCGGTTTTCATTTCGGCAATCTGTCCATCATTTAAGGCCATACCGCCAATAAGCTGAACATCAAAGTGACGAAGCCCCAAGGTGCGCACACTTGCCTCGCGAACTGCTGCAAAGGCCTCAGGTAGGAGGGTTTTTAAATCTTCGCCCGCTTCTAACCTTTCACGAAAGCGCGCAGTAAGACCACCAAGTTCCTCATCTGAAAGTTTTTGCATGGACGGCTCGAGTGCTCCAATAGCTTCAACACTTGCCTGATAGCGCTTCATCTGCTTGCCTTCGCCTAGCGTCAGCAACTTAGAGAGAAAGCCTGCCATTACATTCCGCCCTTCAAATTTACAGCGGCTTATATCATCCAGAAAAACCGCTGAGACCATAAACTTACTCCGAGAATAAAGCAGCCACAACTCTAGCACATGCACGCGGGGCACCCCCGGAATTACACAGATCACCCCTCTTAATTCATAGCCTTACTCTTCTCGCTTTGCCCTAATCAAGACCCTCTTCGCTCTCAATGATTTCCCGATAGAGAGCAATAGTTTTCAAAGAGGGGTCAATGCCCAGTTCATCTACCAAATAACGGCGACAACGAAAGTAGGTATCCAAGGCGGCAGCGCGCTGACCTGCAGATATTTGAGCTTCCATCACCGCTGCATACGCATCCTCACGGCTTTGGTCACGCATAAGGGCACTTCGGGCAAACCAAAGTGCCTCACGGGGGCGGCCCTCTCGAATCAAACGATGTGAGGCAGCCACCAGCGCATCACCTAGGCGCACTCGACATTCAGTACGAAGATGATCTATCGCATCTACCCCTGTTGTACCGGGAAGTAATTCATTGGAAAAGTGCCCATCAATTTCTGAGGAAATCTCGGACCAGGCCTGCTCATCCAAAACATCAAAGAGCAGCTTGCGGCAAAGCTTATCAAAGGCGGCAATGTCACTGCGTAGTAGGGAACCCTCAAGACGGCATACGTTTTGTTGCCGAATAAGATAGGGACAGGATCCATCGGGTAGGACAAGGGCGCTTCTTAGGTTTGACCAGATGGTATAGAAGTTGTTGCGAGCCGAAGTGCTTGGGGCATGGGGCCAAAGGGCCTGGATGAGGGCATCGCGCGAGGTGTCACGACCATCCTTTATAACCAAAAGGGCCAAAAGGGTTTTCACCTTTTGGCGACGAAAGCTAGAAGGATCTAGAAGCTTATCCCCAATGCGCACCTCAAGCCCACCGAAAAGATTAACTTTTAGCAGCGGAGCAAAGGAACGGCTCTCATTCTTTCGGGTTTTAACACGCCCGTCAAGATAGGCATCGGGATGCTGAAGGGCATATTCGCTCTGACGCTTTTTCTGCCGACGCTTTCGCAAAAGGAGCTCCTCGCGCTGAGTCAGGATCTCCGCCCGCGCCCTACTTGCCGCCCTCCGCGCAAGCTCATCAGGAAAGATCTGGGTACAAAACTGAGCCATTCCACGCTTGCGCAAACCAAGCCAGGCCGCACAGGCCCAAGCACACAGCGCATCATCTTGCCAATTCGGACTTTGCACACAGCTTGCAAGATGTTGAGCGGTCCTTTTTAGAAGGCCCTCATCTAGCGGAAGGCTTTGTAAGTCAGAAGGCGTATCAGAAAGCTCTCTTGTCCCTTTTGCCCCGGCTTCTACATGAGCGCTTTCTAAATTTGTGCTTAAGGCGCGTTCTGTGTGCAGCCCCATAGTGTCTAAGTACAGCCACAGAGCTGCTACGCTAAGCGCATCATCCACCTTGCAGGCGCTCACCTTATCCCAGCGCCTACAAGCCTCTTCGGGCTTAAGCTGCGCAAGCTTATAAAGACCAATAAGATATGACATCCAGGTGGGAGGATCCTCCTGATGCGCAAAGACCTCGCAACCAAAATAAGTGAAAGAACTATAGAGTTTGTCGAGACGGGATCCTGCGCTGTCTTTATCTGCCTTATTGCCATAACGCGCAAGAAGTAGTAGTGCTTTTATCTGGGCATTTTGATCCTTAGTATCAAGGAGAGCATAGACTAAGCGTCGGGCGTACACCACATCCCCCAGACAGATTGCCCGCCAGGCTTCATCGGCTTCAATGCAGGGAAAACGCCTGCGCAAGCGAACCCCTAGCCCAGCCGTTATGTCACTTAAGGGAAGTAAGCAGGCTTGGCGAAACAAGCTGCCGCTTTGACGCTTTATCCATGCGGGCCTTTTATCCTTGGGACAAAGGGCTCCCACAACCTCACAAGCCCTTTGAGCTTCCCTGCGATTGAGCAAAGCATCGGCCAAGGCCAGGCTAAATTCGGCTCCTGTACTAAAAAGAGAGTAGCGCGTTGCAAGCTCCCACTTGACTAAAAAAGCACGGGCAATTTCATCGGGAGTAAAGCTTGTTGCATGAAAAGCGCTGAAGGATTCATCAATACCTGAAAAAGGATACTTGCTCGCCAAAAGGCTGAGCATATCGCTACCAATATTCCCAAAAGCCTCAAGCTCTTCAAGGCTCCCCTTCCTAAGAACCAAGAGAACCAGCAGGGCACAGAGGAGCTCACCAGGTAAACTTTCTCCAGCAATACCAGTAAGAAAGGCACTTGGTTTAAGGTTTCCCCAAAACAGTGCCGGTATCTGCGGACTTTGGAGAAGCTCGTTTATATCCTCGACTTCTTCAGAATGCTCGTCCTTAAGAGAATCCTTCAACTCCTCTTCGCTTAAAAGCAAGTCTCCCGCCGATAAACTGAGCCGATCCTTTTGAAGATCGGCAAAACAATCATGACTGGGAACACAGGTCACTATCACTTCGCAGTTGCTCTTTAAAAAGGCATCGATCTGCGCTGAAAACATACTTGCGCGCTCACTTGAAAGGGCTGGCAGCGCATCGAAGACCACCAAGGCTGCCTGTTTATCGGATAGAAGCACATCTTGGGCAAGGATTCCCAAATCAAGGTCACGCAGAAAACAAGGACTCTGTGCATTTACCCAAAAGACATGTTCAAAGTTAAAGACTGTTTGGGCATAGAGAAAGGCCAAGGAGCTTTTCCCAAATCCATCAGGAGCGACAACGAAGCGACTAACCTGTCGGTCGTACAAAAGTCGGGCAATAAGAGAAGGTCGTGGATAGCAAGAACGGTTAGCAAACGTGCGGGGACGACGGCCCTCACAGGCACAGCCCTTAAGAAATATAGACACAAGGCACCTTCCCGGTGCATGCCTTAACCCAGATTTAAGGAATTGTACCCTGCCGCTTTTAGAAGTACAAGAGGATTCAATCAGTAGAAAGAAGGTCTACAATAGTAGAGAAAACAGCTTTTTCTACTCTTTCGAAAATGAAGACTTTGGTTTTCCTTAAGAGAGAAAAAAGAACGGCATTAAAGGCTCTGCTCGTGTGCAATAGAGCAAAAGTTTTCGAATAAGCAAGACTCAAAGATTGAAATATGACAAGGAGTCTGAAGTGTTCAAACCAGCAAAGCTCAGTGATTTGAAGTCATTTTTTTGTGCTCACGCCCAAGACGAAGAGGCAGCAACGGGTTGTACGGTAATCATTGCCCCTGAAGGGGCTGTTTGCGGTGTTGATGTCAGGGGGGGCGGACCGGCAAGCCGTGAGACTGATCTTCTCCGGCCCGAGAACATGGTGCAAGAGATACACGCGGTTGTTCTCTCGGGTGGCAGCGCCTTTGGGCTTGAAGCATCCTGTGGGGTAATGGAAGAGCTTTCTGCAAGAGGAATCGGCTTTCACCTTGAGGGAGCCTGTGTGCCTATAGTCACCGGCGCTTGCTTGTTTGACCTTCTGGTAGGCAAAAACGCTCATCCTGATGCTGCCATGGGACGCAAGGCGGCAAGATATGCCCTTGAAAACACCGAGAAGGTCTTAGAAGAAGGAAATGTGGGTGCCGGCTGCGGTGCAAGCGTAGGAAAATTTCTCGGAGCAAAACGAGCCATGAAAACCGGTTTTGGCATGGCGGGCCTTGCCTACCAAGATCTTATCTGTGTAGCTCTTGTGGCTGTAAACGCCTTAGGACACATCTTTGATGCAAAGGGACGGGCTATAGCGGGCACCCTAGATGATACCGGCCACATAGCCGATACGCTTGAGGTGTTTGAAAGCTACCTTGACCAAAGCCAAGGAGCAGGTCTGAGCACCAATACCACCATCGGTTGCATCTTAAGCAATGCTCATCTTAACAAGGCCCAAGCAACAAAGGTGTCCTCCTGCATACATGATGCCTATGCGCGGGCCATCAAGCCCGTACACACCCAAAACGATGGCGATACTATTTTTACCCTCGCCTCAGGTGAGATAAGCACAAGTCCTGATGCCCTTGCCGTCCTTGGAGCCGAGGCCATGCAAAGAGCCATAGAACGAGCAGCACTCTGTGCTCAAGCAGCCTATGGTCTACCCAGTGCGCAGAG
>CAYSMG010000002.1:0-1334 GCA_964432045.1 uncultured Eggerthellaceae bacterium | reverse complement strand
TCACCATAGTCAAGAAGCGACCAAGATCCATCGCGACTATCTTCGGTATGATTTGGCTTGATATGGGCCTCTTTTCGCAAGGATTCCTCTATCTCATCAATAACCGCTTCTACCTGTCGGGCATTAGAAGCAGTCACAATCACAAAGTAGTCAGTAATACTTACCAGCTCACGCACGTCCTGTACCATAATGTCACTGGCCTTTTTTGAGTCGGCAGCTCGCGCAGCGGTCAAGGCCCATCCACGTGCCACATCAACAGAGTCTTTAATCTCTACTTTTTTAAGGTCTTCTAAGGGGGCTTCTTCCCTCGTCTCTTGCATACCCACTTCCTTTCTAAACTTCTCTATCGCTTCACTGCAAAGCACTTCGATGCAATGCTTCTTCACTCTTGTCCAAGGAAAAGGCGCTAAAGAACTTCTTCTTTTGCCTCATGCTTGACCATAGTGAGCACTCCCGCGCTTTCTCGCAATATAGTAATTCCACACCTCTAGGGTTTGGGGATGAATAAGACGCTTGCATTCTATAAGATTTCCCAGCACATGCCCCGAAATATCAACAAAGAGCTCTTCGAGGGATTCCCTACCCACCAAATCACGCAGAGCATCAACACCTACATAATCACGGTTTGGCTCTATGACATCGGCAATGTAGACCACCATATCCAGCGGGCTCATATCCACTGCGCCGGTCGTGTGACGCGCTATGGCGTTTAGGATCTCTGTGGGCATCTGGGTAAAACGCTGAGCAAGCGCTGCAGCAGCCGTAGGTCCATGCAAAAGACGTGGCATATATTCCAGCACGAAGGGATCAACCCTTAGCCCCAAGCTCTCTACACGCTTACGAATCCCTTCATCGTCATAAGCCTTATCCCAATCATGTAAAAGACCCGCTATACGAGCTGATTTTTCATCAAGACCATAGGTGTAAGCCAAATCCTGGGCGCATTGCGCCACCCCAAGCGAATGCTCAAAGCGACTCTTCTTCGACAGGCGCTCTTCAAGCTCACGCTGACAGGCCGCAAAAAACTCCTCGCTTAAAAAGTCAATCTCTTCTCTATGGTCTCTATCATCTCTCTGGCCACTACCCTGCACGCAATCTTTCTCCGCTTCCTCTTCGCTCTTCGAGTCATCCTTTAAGCTGCTATCTTCCTTCAAGTCTTCCTTCAATGCCTTCGCCCTTTTATTCTGCTGCCTTTGAATCTTTGTGCGTCTTGGTCATAGGTCCGCATCTTCTCTAGTATCTGCGCTGGTATAAAGACCCTCACTCTCGATAAAACGACACACACTCAGAGGCGTTAAGTAGCGAATACTCTTCCCTTCAGCTACACGCTTGCG
>CAYSMG010000001.1:26721-43374 GCA_964432045.1 uncultured Eggerthellaceae bacterium | reverse complement strand
GCTTTTGTTAAACGATACGACACCATTGACAGCGCGGTGCGTTTTTCTCAGCTTGATTATAAGGAGCAGGGATGGTTGGTAAATGTCCCCCTGTGCGCGGCTGATTTTTTCATCAGTCAGTTATGACGGTCTAAAGTCTTTCGTTCTGTTGGCCGCAACAACCCCGCCTATCCTGGTGATAGACGGGGGTTGATTTGGCGTACCTTATCTCGTTGAGCATTTGGGTAGGGGTCATTCACATTCGCGAATGCGCGAATGTGCTCGCACAAGGGCTTGTGTTCAGGTTCGCATTCATGTTTAGGAAGGTGCCTGCGCCCGCTTGCTCTTAGAGCTTGGCACCGCAAAGAGGTGTCTCATCTCTTTGAGATCTTGAGGCGAGTCTTTTTATACGGTGAAAATGCCCTGTAAAAATGGGCTAAACATTGCTGACTATGCCCAAGATCCCAGCTTGCCGCTGAAGCGCGATATTGTCTTTGCGAACCACTGCTATTCTTGCACGGCTGGTGCGGGAAGTAGTTGAGGCGGCGCAACGGCGTAGGTCTACGTCACAGAAGCAAACCAGCCTGCCAAGGGACGCGCGGGGACATCCCATAGTGCGTCCCTTAATTGTTTGCGCCTTTGTTCAACATCGCGTAGAAGACCCGCTTCATCAGGGGGAAGCTTTCGTCCGCGCGGATTTGTTCCGGCATCAACCCACACTACATTTCCTCCGCCTGTGCCAAAGGGAATGGAATAACCCGCCATAAGGCGCATGATGGCTGCAAAGAACGACCCTTGTGCGCGCGAGATAGGAACAAGTCCTTGTCGTTTAGCAAGGCTATCCGGCAAGGCGGTAAGCACTCCGACTCCCGCACAGTAGGGCCTCATTTGTATTACTTCGCTCATAGCCTTGCAAATTTCAGCCGGCTTGCTTTTTTGGTGAAGGGGCTCCACCGCACTCATCAACAAAAGCCCCGCCTCTTGTATTGCCGCGATGGTCTGATCTCGGCGGTGGGGGCTGATGCCGGTAATTTCGCCTTCCCCTAGTCGTTTTGCGTGGTATACCGCCTGAACACCTGCTTCTTTAAGTTCTTGCGCCTGTTCGGGCGAGAGGTCTTTTGTATTAGCAAGCAGGGGCATATCCTGTGATACCGCAGAACGTACGGCTCGCACTATGTCGAGGTAACGGCTGAAAGGAAGGGCGGCGGTGCTCATCAGTGAGATAAGATGCACCCCTGCACGGTCAAAGATCTGGGCGTATTCCACGATGTGCTCAAGGGGTACTTCGGCCGGTGTTTCTTTGGGGCGGCCTGTCTGCTCTGGGTTTAAAGACGGGTTCCCCGAATCCAAAGATGAGCTTTCTGAATCTGAACGTGAGCTGTGGTACTTTTCTCCGTCTGTATTGCTTGGCGCGAGATATTCTTGGTTACACTGTGCAAGCGAACAAAAACTGCAATTTGCCGGGCAGGGTCCTGCATCAACACCAATTTGGGCATAGATTTGTCCGGCATTATGTGCGGCCTTGCGGGTTATTTCAGTGGCCGCCCAGCGAATGTGGGCCACTTCAGCACTGTGAAGGTCTAAGGCCATGAGTTCTTGGGCCTTCTGTTCGCTAATCTGATTGCCGTCAAGGCAGGTTTGCACCAGGTCAATAAGGTCTAGGTTCATCTTATAAGCCTTAGTCGCGTTGGGCACGTACAATAACGCTGCCACAAATGCCGTCGGTCTTGTTTTTGGCAAGAGCCTCAAGGCAGTCTTCGTGATGTTTGCGCCGAGCCTTTTCTTCTAAAACTGCAGCGGTGTACAAGGTCTTGGTTTCAAGCTCTATTCGGGAAAAACCGCAGGCAGCAAGCATGGCCTCATAGTCACTTTTTTGAGGGATGCCACCTCGGCAGCCTGTAACCGTACAGAGGGCATCTAGGGCAGCGGAAGGAATAGGCTCAAAGGCTACAATGTCAGACACCACAACACGCCCCTCAGGTCTAAGCACTCGAAAAGCTTCGGAAAAAACCGCCTGTTTATCGAGGCATAGATTGATGACGCAATTAGATATCACCACATCCACGCTTGCGTCGGCAAGGGGAATCTCTTCAATATCACCTTCGATAAACTCAACATTTTCAATACCAGCTACCTGGGCGCTTTCGCGTGCGAGACTTACCATTTCGGGCACCATATCAAGTCCGAAGACAAAGCCTTTTGGGCCTACTAGGCGTGCAGCAATAAGAGCATCAATGCCCCCGCCGCTGCCCAAATCAAGCACTCTTTCGCCTTCGTGAAGCTGGGCCTGTGCTACAGGGTCTCCACAGCCTCTGCTAGCAGCGAGGCTTTGAGCGGGTATGTTGGCTAAAACCTCCTTGGGATACAGGTGGGTAGCTTCGCTTCCGCTTAAGATATCATCACAGCAACCATTGGCGCAAAACATTTGGCCGGCTGCATCTGCTTCATTTGCCACATCGACTGCATTTTCTGTATTTGCGCAAAAGTCTTTTGTTTGTGCTCTTCGGGATTGTGTGGCTACCTGACGGTAGTGGTCGCTTATTTTCGAGTTTGTCACTTAGGCAACTCCTCACTTGCTCCAGGGCAGTTTATTAAACGACAGGTCTCAAGGGCCACAACAAGTGCTTCGATATCTTCTTGGGTGGTATGTACGGCAATGCTGGCGCGGCCTGTGCCTATCAGGCCCATGTAGGCGCCAAGGGGTAAGGCGCAATGCCCGCCCGAACGAATGGCTACACCCAAATCACCGCAGAATTTTCCTAGTACAGCAGGGGTAACGCCGGGAAGGGAGAAAGATACCAAGCCTGTCTGACCTGCGGCATTGTGGTGATCTCCCCAGATACTTAGTCCCGGGATGAGACTCAGACCATCAAGGAGGTAACGCGTTAGAATGGCGCTGTGTTTTTGAAGCTGGTCCATCCCAAGGCTTTCCAGGTAATCAACAGCTGCCGCCCAGCCAATAGCCTGAGAGACAGCCGGAGTGCCTATCTCATATTGAATGGCAGCTTGGCGCAGGTAGTAGGACTGTTGACCCACATGCGAAATAGCTCCGCCGCCGCTGGCAAGAGGATCCATCTCTTTAAAGGCTTCGGGCGCGATCCACAGGCCCCCAATGCCAAGAGGCCCATACATTTTGTGTGCCGAACAGGCCATGAAGTCTACCCCTAGATCACGCACATCAAGCGGCAGGTGAGGAAGAGACTGTGCCGCATCTAAGAAGAAGCGCGCTCCTACTTCATGTGCCTTTGTGGCCATTTCTTTCACGGGGTTTTCTATACCCAAGACATTTGAAATATGGGCTATACATACCAGCTTTGGCTTTTGTTTTAGCAGCTCATCGTAGATTGTTTGATTGAGATGACCCTGTGCATCCAAGGGGATATAGGCAAGGTGAGCCTGCTTGCGCTGGGCTAACATCAGCCAAGGGAGTATATTTGAGTGGTGTTCTTCAATACTGCATACAATCAAATCACCTGCTTGAATATTCCACTCGCCCCAAGCCTGGGCAACTAGGTTGGCAGCAGCGGAGGTATTGGCGGTAAACACCAGCTCGCGCCTTTTGGCTCCGATAAATTTTTCTATAGTGGCGCGTGCCTCATTGAACCTGGCGGTTGCTTTCGCAGAAAGGGCGTAGCCGGCTCGGTAGATATTGGCATTTTCACTTGTGTCGAAGTGGTGCTGGGCCTGCAGAACACAGTTCGCCCGCTGAGAGGTCGCAGCTGAGTCTAGGTAGGCAAGCGTCTTGCACTGGTCAGGGTCTTGCAGCAGAGCAAAATCCTGCCGGTTGCGCCAAGCCCAGCGGTCAGCCCGGTGCAGTTCTTCTTTCTGCACTTCGCTTTGCATGGCATCAAGAGCAGCAGTGACCTGCTTTGCTATACGAACAAGCAGGGCATCAGCCTCCTTGAGCTTTTCGCTTTCTCCGAGCTTTTCGGCTTCCTTGAACTTTTCGTCTTCACCTGCTCTCTTTTGAGCAGCGCGTGCCTTTCGCACGGCCTCGCGCGCACTTAGGGTGCGGCTTTTGGCAAAGTTTTGTGCAGACTTGGACAAAGGAGCGTTGGCGGCAAGCTTCTCTTCGCCAAATACCACCTCTTCCACTTTGAGGGAGGGTAACGGACGTTTGTGAGAGTCTTTGGCAATAAAACGGGGGCTATCAAGACTTTCAAGGAGGCTTCGAGAAAAGAGGATGGGCATGCGACGCAGCCATTCAACCCAAGAGGTCACGGCTTCGCAATGGGGCACAGCAGCAAAGGTGTCGCAGAGGCGCTTGAGATGCGCAGGAGTAAAACGCACCTGGTCGCACTCCATAATAAGAACTGCCTCTAGCTGCGGATTTTCCCGAAGCAGATCGCGGGCGTATGTCAGGAGGTAGTAGCTCAGACCAAAGAGCTCAAAACCGCCCTTACCACAAGTGCTTTGCCAATCTTTTTGCGCTTCGTAAGGAAAGAGTTTGATATTGCAGTCGCGCTTTTGGCTAAGAAGCTGCAGCTCCTTACTGATGGCGGTATGGGTATCCTTGCTACCTCCGGCCACCACTCCCATCGCTGCAAACTGAGCATCTAGTACGTTTGTGCAGGTGTGGGCCAGAAGACTTTGTTTGTGATAGCGCTGTAGGGGGCGAGGCAGGCCGGTCTTTTTAGGGTCGGTAGCCTCATCTTCCTCGCTGCCATCGCAGATGTAATCGGGGGCATCTTCTTCATCAAAGCGAATTCGCAAAGGTTCTTCGCCGCAGTTTATTGCTAGGACAAGCGCGCCACAAACACCGCAGCTTTTTTGCAACTCGGCAGTACTTATCTTTTGACCTGCTATCCCTTGACTTGCTTGGCTTGGCGCTTCCGGTTGATGCTGTTTACGAAAGACAGAGAAATCGTTCTGCATTATGCCCCCATCCACGGCTAATTTCGCTCGCTTTTATCTAGATGCTCTTTAATCTATTCGATATTGTCTAATAGTAAAACATGACCTACAATCGACAATGCTTTTAGGAGATAAAAGCAAATATAAGACCAAGTATAGTACTAGTTTAGGGTAGAAAATCGGCGGGTTCTAGCTTTTAATAAACGTAGAGGGGAACACTATGCAGGTATTCGATGAGCGCGTGTACGAAATTGTCGAAAGGGGCCTTGAAGGCAATGGCCTCAGCGAACAAGAGACCCTTTATTTGTATGAGGTGGAAGAAACCAGCAAAGAGGCTGCCTTAATTCGCTGGGCTGGTCAGGAACTTTCCATGCTTGCAGCCGATGGCACCGCTGAAATCCATGCGCAAATCGGTCTAAATTCAACGGTTTGCCCCAAAAATTGCCTCTTTTGCTCATTTGCGGCCTGCAATAACGTGCGTAAAGGCAAATACGAGCTGCCAAAAGAGGACGTGCTAGAGTACGCCAAGCTTTATGTGGAAGAAGGCGCAAACCTTATACTTATGCTCACTACTGCCAGCTATAGCTTCGATAAGCTGGAAGAGATGGTTGGTACGGTACGCGAGGCAATTCCTGCCGATATGCCACTTTTGGTAAACACCGAAGATATGACCTTAGAACGTGCCAAGCGCCTGAAGGCTGCAGGTGCTAATGGTGCCTATCATGCCATTCGCATGCGCGAGGGCATAGATACCGGCATTCCGGTTGAGGATCGTCTAAAGACCTTCGAGTACATGCGTGAGGCCGGCCTTAAACTTTCTACCTGCGTAGAACCCGTAGGCCCCGAACACACTCCTGAAGAGTTGACCGAGGCAACGATGCGCTGCATTGAAAGTGATCCTATGACCTCAGGCGTGGGAAGGCGCATCAATGTACCTGGAACTTTGGTATGCGATCGCGGCATGATTACCGATGTAGCTAACGCCAACATGGTGGCTATTTATCGTTTGGCACATGGGCGCAGTCTGCGGCTTAACTGTTCGGCCAACACAGCACTGACTGCCTCTTCAGGAGCAAACTTGGCCTGGGCAGAAATGGGCACCAATCCACGCGATACTGCCGAGCGTACCGAACATGGCGGACGTGGCAGCTCTATTGCAACTCAGCGCAAGATGTTTGCTGCTGCCGGCTGGGAAGTATTGGAAGGCCCCTCAAGGGGATGGATGTAGTGTCCCTCGATTTAGGTTCGGTGCTGTGATGAAGGCACGAGGAATTCTTTGCTGATATCGTCTGGTGTAGCCTGTCTGCAAAAATTGCCTGCATAGACGCTGGCCATCCAGCGGATTCAAGTGCGTACTGCCTGAGACATAGACAAAGGCGCCAGTAAAGTGCGGCCAGAGCCCACCCAGACAGGTACACAGATCCACTCCTCTAATGGCTATGGCGTAATAAAAGCCTTTAAAAATAATAGATCCAATCTAATATTCGGTGTATACTTAGCGCCATTGAGTTGAGGCGACTGCATCTGTCATGAGAAGGCGATGGACAAAAAGTGATGCTGTCAGCCAGGGGGGATATGGGCAAAAAGGATACACAGGCTCTTAAGCAGGACTTCGTAGCGCGCTTTTTCAGTAAATTCTCCTTAGCTAAACCCAAGGAGATAGCAAAGCTAGTATGTCCCTTAATTGCTATGTTTGTCATAATGATCATCAACGGGGCTGCAGAAGATGTCTATCCCAGTGATGAGAGCACTGTCTATTATCCCATTTTTATGCAGGCATCTATGCTCATCTATCTGATCTGTGTGATTATCAGTATTTGGTTTGAGTATTTTCGTCGCCGTTTTCTGAAATGGTGGGGTCTGATTATCTTTATCTATGTGGGTGCAGGCATTTATAACCTGTGTACTCTCAAGTCGGGTATTCTTACCCGCCCCTACTTCCCGTCATTCGAACGCATTCTGTCTTATTTCTTCGAGTACTACGAACGTATTGCTGGCGACCTTTGGAATTCGGTCACCCTGTATTTACAGGGCATTTTTGTTGGGGGAGTGCTTGGCTTTTTATGGGGTTCGGCCATGGGTTATAGCAAGCATGCTAACTACTGGCTAAACCCTATCATCAAGATATTAGGCCCGGTGCCCGGTGTAGCATGGGTCACCATCTCTTTAGTTTTGGCTCCCTCTAATCACATAGCAGCACTGGTCATTATTGCCTCGACCACCTGGTTTCCCTTGGCGGTCAACCTTGCGGGTGGTATTCGCTCGGTGAGTCGCGCCAGTATCGAGCGCGCACAAACCCTTGGAGCTTCTAACTGGTACATCATCAGGCATGTGGTGTATCCGGCGGCAGCTCCCACTATTTTTACCGGTCTGTTTATGGGTTTTTGTTTTTCGCTTACTTCACTTACCACCGCAGAAATTATGGGTGTACAGGGAGGGTTGGGCTGGCGCTTTAACTGGGCTCAATCAGACATGTCGTATCACATTATTTATTCCTGCACCATCATGTTTATCGTGATGGCCTTCGTTCTCATTACTCTTTTGTTCATAGTTCAGCGCCACGTTATGAGCTGGTCTAAGGAGGTTGTCCAGTGGTAGGAGAAAAAAGCGAAAGGAAAACTCCTGCTGCCAAGGCCGCCTTTGACGAAAAGGGCAACAAGCGCTTGGTGGCGTACGGGGTTCAGCGTGTCTTTGAAGACGAGGAAAAAGGCCAGCTTGTGGCCTTGCAGGATTTTAACATCGAGGTTGAACATGGCGAGCTAGTGGCGCTCATTGGGCCTTCGGGCTGTGGTAAGTCGACCTTCCTGCGTTTAGTGGCGGGGCTTGATGAAGCCCAGGACGGTGTGGTGGAATACGGGGGCGAGGTCATAAAAGGCCCCTCTTATGACCGTGGTTTTGTATTCCAACAGACGAATTTATATCCCTGGCTCACAGTTGAGAATAATATCGCCTTTGGCCTTAAGGCACGCCATGTCTACAAGCAGCAAAAAGATCGCGTGCAAGAGATGATCGACCTTATGGGCCTTACTGGTTTCGAAAAATCCTACCCCCATCAGATATCCGGTGGCATGGCGGCTCGTGTTGCCTTGGCGCAGACCTTTGTGCAAGACCCTAGCATCATCCTGCTTGACGAGCCTCTTTCTGCTCTAGATGCCTTTACTCGCGCCATCATTCAAGACGAAATATTAAAGATGCGCGACAAGCTTTCTCCCATCATCTTGATGGTTACTCATGATATTGAAGAGGCAGTCTATATGGCCGACCGCGTGGTGGTGTTAAGTCCTCGTCCTGGTACCAATATTGGCGAGGTGTATATCGACCTGCCTCATCCGCGTGATCGTATTTCAGGAGAGTTCATCAAGTATCGTCACGCCATCTTAGACATGCTGGACTTTGGCTAGGCAAAAGGGCGGCTGACAAAGCAGTGACACAGGGATGCGAACAAGGCATGAAGAAGAACTTGGCCGATATGCCGGGACAAAAGGCTGCGCCCTCAAGCCGGGAGGAAGAGCACCTCTTTAAAGAGGAAGAGCTTCTTTTCACGAAGAAGAAAAAACCCCTTATTGAAAAGGCGCCCTTAAAGATTGTTTTTAAGATGCTGGCACCCTTTGCAGGTTTGGCTATATCGGCTATAGAGTTTGTTTCGCTTCCGCAGGTTTATCCGCTTTCGGTGCAGTATAAGTCGGGTATCTGGCTTTATGCTCTTGCGGTGTGCGCGGTCATCTACGCGCTTTTGTATGTGCTCGCTCTTTTTGTTCGTCCAGTGCGCGAAAAGGTGAGTCGCTTTGCCTGGCTTATCTTTGCCTTCTTCTTGTTCTTTACCTTACAAGACTACCTCACCTTACGAACAGGCATACTTAAGCTCCCCTTTGTTCCCTCGCCCGATAAAATCATCAACGAACTGGTTTCTAATATCGACACCATTCTGTCTGATATGGTCTCTTCGGCAGGCATGCTGTTTGGTGGGCTCATCCTGGGAAGCGTGCTGGGTTTTATATCGGGTATAGCCTGCGGTTGTCTTCGTCTTGTCGACTACTGGATCAACCCTCTTTTGAAAATTATTGGCCCTGTTCCAGCCCTTATCTGGATGCCGTTATTCTTTGTTACCTTCCACTCCAGTAACGCTGCGGCTCTTGCAGCGGTGTCTTTGGCATCTTGGTTTCCGCTCACGCTTATGATTTCCAGCGCCATTAAGTCGATGGATAACTCGCTTATCGAGCGGGCTGAAACACTGGGGGCCTCGAAGTTTTACATTGTTTTGCACGTCATGCTGCCAAACTCCATCCCCTCAGTTGCAAACGCCCTGTTTATGGCACTTTCGGGTTCCTTTGGTGCCATGGCGGCGGCTGAGCTTTGTGGAGTAAGTTCGGGACTGATGTTCCGTATTCAGTATACCCGTGTTATGGCGAACTACGGTGAGGTCTATGCCATTATCGGCGTGATGATTGTCATGTTTGCCACGCTTACCGCCATTATGTTTGCCTTCCGTAACTGGTTACTGCGTTGGCAAAAGGGTCTAGCGCGTTGGTAGCACACGGGGTTGATGCGGTATTTCTGCCAAGCCCTATGGCTTGTAAGAAATAGAGTAGATGCTTTGAATGAGGAAAGACTAGAGAAAGGGACAGTCATGAAAGATCTTTCAAGGCGCGCTTTTGTGAAAGGCGCTGTGGCAACGGGCGTCATGGCGGCAGCAGGTGCAGCGGTAACAGGCTGCAGCTCTTCTGAAACCACCGAGAGCACAAGCGAAGAAAGCTCGGAGTCAAGCGAATCTATCCCCATGACCATTGGTTATTGGGGTGGCAATTGCTGTGAGCTGACAGTGTATGCAGCTATTGAGAATGGCTGCTTCGAGGACAATGGCATTGATCCTACGATAGTTACCATCACCTCCGATACCTCCGAGCTTTTGGCCAATAATGAAATTGACTCCTTCCTGTGGACACCAGGCTTCTTTTTATCCTGGCTTGAAGGAGCTAACGCCACCTTGATTGACACCTGTCATATGGGCTGCTGGTCTGGCATTACGCTTGAGGGCAACGGCATTGATTCTGCTGCTGACCTTGCGGGCAAGCGTGTTGGATGCAGCGGCATGAGCGGTCCGTCCTATGTGGAGAGCAACGCCTTGTACTCGCGTTTTACCGGTGGCAAGGGCTCTGAGGACATCAACTGGGTAGTCTATGACAGCTCCTTGCTTTTACAGGCCCTGCTTGATGGCGAGGTAGATGCCATTATTGGCATTGACTCTACGCTGTATCCACAGGTTAAAGAGAACGAAAACACCAAGTTCTTCTTTATTTCTGCCGAAGAGCTTTCCGATTACTACTGCTGCTTTATCTGCATCAATAATAATACGAAGGAGCTCTATCCCGAGGCTGCCGATCGCTTAGCCAAGGCCTTTGCTGACGCGGCCGACCTCACTCGTGCCGATGTTGATTCCATGGTAGAGATGGCTATTGAAAAGGGCTACACCGTGGGTACTTATCCCAACATTGAAAAGGGTCTGGCCAACAACTATCTGTATGGACATGGCAACGAGGAAGACTTCTGGAACTCCATCTACGAGCGCTGGGACGAGCTTCGTGTGGCCGGTTTCTTGTCTGATTGTCCTGAAGATGAGGATGAAGCAGCAGAATACCTGCAGGAGCTTACCGATGGCATTGGCGAGTGGCACGGTGATGTAGGGGCCGATACTGCAGCCGAGCTTCTGTCGGTGCAGGTGGAAGAGCGCGGCGAAGCCTTTGGTGTGAATGCTGAAGACGTGCGCAACGCCTAGCTTTCCTTTGCTGGGCAAGACCTTCTAAGAAGACAGTTCTAATACTGCTTCGCCACGAAGGTCTTGCCCTTGAGAATCATAATGGTTTGGGCCTTGGCTGCCAGGGGAGCCATGTGAGTGGCATACAGCAGGGCCCCTCCCTGGGCGGCATAGTCAAACAAGGCCCGCTCTACCTCTGTGGCCGATTCCTCGTCTAAGTCATTGGTGGGCTCGTCGGCAATGATAATCTTAGGTTCTAAGATCATGGCGCGAGCCAAGGCGACTCGGCGCTTTTGACCAAGACTTAATTGATGCGGATAGTGATACATTCTGTCAGAGAGGCCAAAGCGTTTAAGTAGTTCAGCCGCACGAACTTCAGGGTCAAAGGAAAGCTTGCCGTGAACGAAGTTAGCCGGTGCACTTACATTTTCTATGGCACGCAGCGAACCAACCAACTGGGTGCTTTGAAAGACAAAGCCAAGCAGTTCTTGGCGAAGGCGCGAGAGCGCCTCGTCGCCGAGACTTAGGGCATCGGTATTGTCCTCTAGTATAATATGCCCCGAATCGGGGGTAAGCAAAAGTCCAGCGATGGCTAACATGGTCGATTTACCCGAGCCCGAAGGCGAGGAAAGGGCAATGGTGTCGCCAGGATTGATGCTAAATGAGGTATCTTCGATAACTAAGGTCTCACCAAAAGATTTAGAAACGCCTTGAATATCAAGCAATGCCATTAGTCTATATCTCCTTGTTGCATGGCGAAAGAGGGGTCAAGCCTGCCAATTTGTCGAAGCGGAACGGTGATAGAAATAAGGCTCACCAGTGCAAATATGACGATGATGGCAAGCACAAGGGCTAGCATAAGGCCAGGGCTTAAGGATACATAGGGAAAGGAAAGTCCGTCTTGCATAATGCCCAACAGTCCAAGTTGGGCAAAAAAGCCCAGGGCAATTCCTGCTATCAAGCCTATGCCCACCAAAAGACCAATCTCACCAATTATCAGGCTCCGGAGGTTTTTCTTACTGGCACCAATGGCGCGGTATAGGGCAAGTTCACTCTTTCGGTCCCACACGCTGCTGAAGAAGCGTGCAAAGAGCTGAAGGAGAGTGACCACTGCCATGATGACGGCGGCAAGAACTAATAAAAGAAAGACTGATTCCAGCTGAGCCGCGGCCTTATCGGCGATTTCTGAGCGCACCAAAGGCGAAGCAATACCCGAGAGATTGATGCGTGCCTGCACCGCTGTAAGTGCAGTGCCGTCATCGGCATCATCTATGTCTATCATGACGCAGGACACAAGCCCTGATGGATCACCATTGCTTTCCCAGTAGTGTTCATAGCCTTCCAAATTTCGGCTCAGATTGCGCACGACATCAATGTCGCCAATAATAGACTGATCAAAGCCAGTGCCGGTTTCGACCATGACACCTACCACTTCGTAATCATTGCCATAGATAGTAATGTAGCCATCGGAGATACCGCCCACGGTGGCACCCACAATCACCGAACTTTCGCCTAAAGCCTCGACGGCACCGTCTTCAACTAGGCCACGCACTACAAAGTCAGTTTCGGGGTCTATGCCAATCAGGCGCGTTTCTCCATTGCTAGAGCAACAGCCTGAGTCGAGGGTTTGACCATAGAACTGGGGTGAAACCTGCACTACGCCCTCAACTGAGGCAAGCTCATCTGTGATGTCGCTTGTCATATAAATGGGGGCGGGGGCACCGGTGTAGAGTAGTTCGGTGTCATCGATATATTGCAAGGAGTCGGAGGGGACGGCCATAACATCGGCTCCTCCCTGTTCTTCCGATACCGCAATACCTTCCTGTACTCCGCCGTATATCAAGCCAAAGGTGACAAGGATCATGACGCTTAAGGCAACCGAGACAATAATTGAAGCCGATTGCACCTTGTGCATCGAAATACTATGAAAGATTAGGCGTTTCACCAGGTTTCTCCCTTGATTCAGCTCTTTGAAGGGGGCTTGCAGATAGGTTTTCAGATGTCCTTGCGCAAAGCTGCAAGCGATATCGTTTATGTCCTGCGCAAAGTTTTAAGCGATGTCCTCTGTGGTCTATCAAGCGCAACTCGATACATTCTAGCTTATATTTGACAATATCTACTAATTTATTCTGTCAAGTAAAATAGATGTTTGAGGAGAGATGGGGGTATTCAAGAGCCTAGCTCTTCACACCCCTCAAGATAGAGGTATTTAACAGACCGAGGCTTCCATACCCTCGCGGGGGTGCTGAGTGTGGAAGGTTGCAGGGACGGCTTGAAGGTGCAAATAAGAGACAATAAGAGGCGGGCTCCTTTCTTTTCTCTTCCGAACAATTCTATCAGGGCTATAATGGGCAAACGCTTAAATTTTTTGTCGCAGGCTGCTTTGAGGCCATGCTGATGGAAGGGGAATATATGTCCGAAATGATTTCGCTTGAACAGGCTCGTGAACTGGTGCTTTCGAAGGTGTCGATCCTTGAGCCTGAAAGGGTTGACCTCCTTGAGGCAGTAGGGAGGGTAGCCGCCAGTGACTTGCGCAGTGATATTGACGTGTCTCCTTTTGCGCATTCTGCTATGGATGGTTTTGCCTTACGCGCAAGCGAGCTTGAGAATGCTTCGGACGATACCCCGGTGGAGATGGAAGTGATAGTTGAAGTTGCAGCTGGCGAAACCTATGACGGTCCTATTGAGGCAGGTCAGTGCGTGCGCATTATGACTGGTGCTCCGCTTCCTGAAGCGGCCGATTCAGTAGTGAAGTATGAGATCGTCAAGGTGGTAGAAGGCGATGGGAAGCCAGGGAGCCGAGTAGCCTTTAGTGCTCCTACAAAGCAGCGTTCGAATATTCGTGAGGCGGGCGAGGAAGCAAAGGCCAATGAGGTAGTGGTATCTCAGGGTGAAGTACTTAATTCAGCCGGTGCTGGCTTTTTGGCAAGCTGTGGTGTTGTTGAGGTGCCGGTGTATCGCCGACCTCGTGTAGCCATTATTGCCATTGGTAGTGAGCTGGTAGAGCCGCCCGCAAAGCCTGCGCCTGGTAGTATCCGCAATTCCAACAGCTATGCCCTGTCCGCTTGTGCAAAGGCAGCTGGAGCACTGCCGACAATGCTTCCTATCGTTGAGGATAGCGAAGAGGCTCTTGCGGCAGCTATTAAGGCAGCCGTAGCGGAATACGACTTTGTGATAACCAGTGGCGGTGCCTCAAATGGTGACTTCGACTTTATAAAGCCGGTGGTAGAAAAGTTAGGCGATTTGCTGATGACTACGGTAAACATGCGCCCGGGTAAGGCCCAGACCTTTGGTGTGGTAGAGGGTGTTCCGGTGTTTGGTCTGCCAGGCAATCCGGCAGCTGCCTACTGCGGTTTCGAGATGATAATCCGTGCAGCTCTTCGTAAAATGCAGGGTTATAGTCGTCTCGAGCGTCCGCATGTGAAAGCCGCCCTTGCCGCCGATACAAAAAAGAATGACACGCGCCGTTTGTTTTTGCGTTCGACCCTTCGCAAAGAAGCCGATGGTAGCTATACGGTTGAACCAGCCAAGAACCAGAGCTCGGGTTTGTTTGGCGTTATTCAGCGCAGCAACTGCATGGCTATTTTGCCCGAGGGCGGAGAGGGACGTTTGAAAGGCGATATAGTTGAGTGTGTATTGCTTGATGTGACGGAAGAAGCCGTGATCTAGGTTTTTGCTGAAAGGAAGCACAATGCCAGAAAAAAGCTTGAGTTTTGCAATTATCACCTGTTCAGATACCCGCAGCATGAAAGAGGACACGGCAGGCGCGGCTCTTGAGGCACTTATTGCTGAAAAAGGCTGGGAGTGCAAAAGCCACGTGGTGGTAAGAGATGAACGAGCCGATATTGCAGCGGCTATTGTGACGGCCTGTGATGAGACTGATGTTGACATCGTTTTGACCTGTGGCGGAAGTGGTCTTTCCCTGCGTGATGTAACACCGGAGGCCACCCAAGACGTATGCGAACGCAATGTGCCAGGCATTGCTGAGGCCATGCGAGCACACTCGCTTAGCATTACCCCCTACGCCATGCTTTCGCGGGCCTTGTGCATGCAGCGTGGTCGTCATCTTGTGATTAACCTTCCAGGGAGCGAAAGAGCTGCGCGCGAAAACTGGGAAGGCGTGGTGACAGTTCTGCCTCATGCAGCAAAGATGATGGCGGGCGGCGGTCACTAAAAGTAGCTGAGCTGCGCTTGCAAAATATACGTGGCATGGACACCCTGTGGCGAGAGCGACAGGGTGGGTAGCGTGCCCAGGCCTTAGGCGGCGGCCTTGCATCCCAAGCTCGTAGGCATTTTTCCGTTTAACTCCTAATTCATGTAGGTGTGGTTGTAAGCCTTCTTGCGTAACAAAAGGTGCCTTTTCCCAGTGCTATACTGATGCCGATTTGTACCGGATAATGTGCTTTTACGTACAGCAGCAGGGAAGTAGAGGATTCATGGCCGAAGAAGAGCCGCTCAACGGGTTCACTGGTTTTGCGCGCCGTAAGCCTGGTTTTGTTCCGGCCAGCGTAAGCGTGGGTCATACTCCGGTGGGCAGTGGGCCTTCTGCCTTGCATGCAGATTTCGGTGCTGATCAAGACATGAGTTATCCTTTTAGCCCCTCATCTGCATCAAGGCAAGGCAAGCAGGGGGCCTTTCAATATGCACGCGACCATGCGCGCGACACCAAAGACGCCCTTTCCTTCGACCCGGAAAAACTTCGCAAGATTCCTGCGAAGGAGAGGCGCTGGTCTTGGGTTGAAATAGACCTCTCTGCCATCCGCCACAACATTGGGGTTTACCGTCGTCGCCTGGGTAAGGGCGTGCGTTTGATGGCGGTGGTAAAGGCCGATGCCTATGGTCATGGGGCGGTGCAGGTGGCGCGCTGTGCACTTAACTCGGGGGCAGAATGGCTGGGTGTTGCTACTGTTGATGAGGGCATAGCCTTGCGCGAGGCCCTCATAAACGCTCCTATTTTGGTGCTTTCCGAGCCGCCTATCAGTGCGGTTCCGCTACTTTTAGCCTACAAGCTTACTCCGGCGGTATATACTCCCGAATTTGCCATAAGCTATGCCGAAACCGCCGATGTTTTTGGCGTGCGAGCGCCCTATCATCTGGTACTTAACACGGGCATGAACCGCATTGGTGTACGTGCTGATGAGGTTTTGGAATTTATGAACCAGGTGAATTTCCACCGGGCACTTGACCTTACAGGAACCTTTACTCACTTTGCCACGGCAGACGCTGCCGAAACCCTTGACTTTCAAATTCAGGCAAAGCGTTTTATCGAGGCGGTGTCGGCCTTGCGGGCATCGGGCATTAATCCAGGTATTGTGCATGCGGCCAATACGGCAGCGGGTGCTCGTTTTGGCGATGTGCAGTTTGATATGGTGCGCCTGGGGATTTCTTTGTATGGCTTGCACCCCTCAGGACAAACGCATCACATTCTTGATTTACGTCCGGCTATGAGTGTGCATGCGCGTATTACCGATGTACGGACGGTGCCTCTGGGTGAGGGTGTGAGCTATGGGCTGGAATATCGCAGCCCAGGCAGCGTGAAGATTTGCACCATTCCAGTGGGCTATGCCGATGGCCTACGTCATGAGCTTTCGGGCCAAACCGATGTAATTTTAGATGGGCGCAGGTGCCGTCAGGTGGGTCAGATTTGCATGGATATGTGCATGTTTGAGGTGGATATGCGCTTATATGGCACACGTAGGCGTCTTGAGCCTCAAATTGGTGATGAGGTCTTGGTGGTGGGAAATCAAGGTGATGCCTCTTTGAGTCTTGACGAGATGGCTGCCACCTTGCACACCATCAATTATGAGGTAGCCTGCGGTTTTGGCCTGCGGCTTCCCAAGGTATTTGTTTAGCTAGGAAAAGAGTAAGTTCATGCCTAAGCCGCATATTCCCTTAGCAGAAATTCGTGCCGAGGTAGAGGCCTGCCATAAGTGTCCCTTGGCTGATGGGCGCACTCAGACGGTGTTCGGAGTAGGAAACCCCGATGCGCGGGTACTGATAGTGGGCGAAGCCCCTGGTAAGAATGAGGATTTACAGGGAGAGCCCTTCGTGGGGGCGGCAGGGAAGTA
>CAYSMG010000001.1:17672-26621 GCA_964432045.1 uncultured Eggerthellaceae bacterium | reverse complement strand
GGCGATAAAGAGGGGGTCTGAGTTTTGTATCTCATCAAAGGGGTCGAACAACTTAACGCCGAAGTGGTGCGCATGCAAATCCATGCGCCCGAAATTGCCAAAAAGATTCGTCCGGGGCAGTTCATTATGCTGCGCATAGACGAGCACGGCGAACGTATTCCACTTACCATGAACGCCTGTGATCCAAAGACTGGCACGGTCACTATTGTTGCTCAGGCGGTGGGGGCTACAACTATGCGTCTTGCGCACATGAAGGCAGGGGATGCTCTGCTGGATTTTGCTGGTCCTTTTGGCAACCCAACTGAGCTGGAAGGGGCCAAGCATGCCTGCGTTATAGGAGGCGGTCTTGGCACGGCCATCGCTTATCCGCAGGCTAAGTGGCTTTACGAAAATGGCTGTGAGGTAGACGTCATCACTGGCTTTCGGACGAGTGATCTGATTTTGTTCGAGGAAGAACTGGCGCAGTGTTCGTCATGGTACAAGGTCATGACCGATGATGGCTCAAATGGTAATAAGGGTGTGGTTACGGCTCCTTTGCAAGAGCGAATTGATGCCGGGGCGAATTACGATTTAGTCTTGGCAGTTGGGCCAGTCATTATGATGAAGTTTGTGGCATTGACCACTAAACCCTACGGCATAAAGACTCTGGTCTCAATGAATCCCCTGATGATAGATGGAACTGGCATGTGTGGTGGCTGTCGAGTGAAGGTGGGGGATGAATACAAGCACGCCTGCGTAGACGGTCCCGACTTTGACGGGCATCAGGTTGATTTTGACGATGCTATGCGTCGTGGTGTGATGTATCGCAGCTTTGAACAAACCGCACGCGAAGCTGCAGCGGTCCGTTTGGCATCAGAAGGGCGCGATTGCGATAGAGCATCGCTTGCTCAGGATGAGAAGAAGGGGGCCTAAAGCCATGGCGCGCCTTAGTTACGAAAGCAACAAGCAGCAGGAAAAGACCCCGATGTCCGAGCTTGATCCACAAAAGCGGGCTCAGTGCTTTGATGAGGTGGCCTGCGGTTATTCTGCCGAAGATGCCATAAACGAGGCACGGCGCTGTATTCAGTGTCCAAAGGCTCCTTGCGTACAGGGTTGCCCGGTGGGGGTGCCCATTCCTCGCTTTATTGAAAAGCTTGCTCACGGTGATTTTGCGGGAGCTTATTCCTTGGTAAAAGATGCAAATGCTCTTCCTGCTATCTGCGGACGGGTATGTCCCCAGGAAACCCAATGCGAAGGAATGTGCACACGAGGGCGTAAGGGCGAGCCGGTGGGCATTGGTCGCCTTGAGCGCTTTGTGGCCGACTGGGCTATGGGGCTTGCCGAAGAGGGGGAAGAAGCTAGGGAAGCTGAAGAGGTCAAAGAAGCCAAGGAGGCCGAAGCGCCCGAGGTACGTGTGAGGGAAAGCTCTGATTCCTCGGATGCTTTAGATTCACCTGTTGTGCAGGATTTGATAGGCAAGCGGGTGGCCATGGTTGGTTCTGGCCCTGCCTCACTTACCTGTGCGGGTGAGCTTGTCAAGCGAGGCTGTAAGGTGCGGGTTTTTGAGGCCCTGCACAAGGTGGGCGGCGTGCTCACCTATGGCATCCCTGAATTTCGTCTGCCAAAAGACCTAGTAGCGCGTGAGGTGTCACAGCTTGAGCGTGCAGGTGTTGAATTTGAGGTAAATGCTTTGGTAGGCAAGCTCTATTCAATAGATGAGCTTCTTGAAGAGCGCGGTTTTGATGCCGTATTTGTGGGGACCGGTGCGGGACTTCCCAGCTATTTGGGAATTGAGGGCGAGGCTCTCAATGGCTGCATGACGGCCAACGAGTTGCTTACCCGGGTAAATTTGATGAAGGCCTATCTGTTCCCCGAATACGAAACTCCGGTTTTCGCGGGTAAGAAGTGCGTAGTGAGCGGCGGCGGTAATGTGGCCATGGATGCTGCGCGTACTGCTTTGCGTTTGGGAGCCCAGGTAGAAGTGGTGTATCGTCGCGGCCGTGAGGAAATGCCCGCCCGTGCCGAGGAAGTGCATCATGCAGAAGAAGAGGGCGTAAAGTTCCACTTCCTTGCAAATCCGGTGCGCATCCTAGGCAACGAGGATGGCTGGGTGACCGGTGTTGAGTGTATACGCATGGAGCTGGGCGAACCCGATGCAAGTGGGCGTCGTCGTCCTGTTGCGGTAGGAGGCAGCGAGTTTGTAATTGATGCCGATGCGATGGTGATCGCGGTTGGCTCTAAGACTAATCCACTGATCGCCCAGACTACTCCCGGCCTTGAAGTGAGTTCGCGCAACCTTGTTATTGCTGATGAGCAAACCGGGGCAACCTCACGTCCGGGAGTATTTGCTGGGGGCGATACCGTCATTGGTGCAGCTACAGTTATCTTGGCTATGGGGGCAGGAAAGCGCGCCGCAGCAGGCATTGCTGATTATCTGCTGGGAAGGTAATGCCTTTCTGTAAGGAAGGAGCCAGGCTGTATGGAGGGGGATTTTGACCCGATCGCTTACCTTAGCGAAGAGCGCTGGCGGCATTCAAAACTAGGGCTTGAGCGCATACGGGCCTTGTTAGAGAGTCTGGGAAACCCTCAGGAGAGGCTGCGTTTTGTTCATGTGGCGGGCACAAATGGCAAGGGTTCTGTCTGTGCCTACCTAGCCTCTATCTTGCAGACTGCCGGGTATCGAACTGGCTTGTTTACCAGTCCTTATATCGAGCGTTTTGAAGAGCGCATTCGCATTGATGGACGTGCAATAGGTGCAGATGATCTGTCCGCTATCACCTGCAAGGTGCGTGATGCGGCCGAAGCGCAGGCAGCACGCGAGGGAGAGCATCCTACTGAATTTGAGATGACGGTTGCCTTAGCCCTTCTGTATTTTGCACAAAGCGCCTGCGATATTGTCGTACTTGAGGTGGGGCTGGGTGGCAGGCTTGATTCTACCAATGTTATTGCTGTTCCTGAGCTTGCGGTGATTACGCGTATTGGGCTTGATCATACGGCTGAGCTGGGAAACACACTGGCAGAAATCGCCGCCGAAAAGGCGGGCATCATTAAACCAGGTGCCCCCGTGCTTACCTGCCCGCAGGAACCTGAAGTCCTTGAAGTTTTAGAGAAGGTAGCGCAGAAGGAGGTTTGTCCTCTACATCAGCTTGACTTCTCTGAGATTGAGGTGGGAGAGCTTCTGTGGTCTGCGGAAGAGGACTCTGTAGAGCTGGGCGAGGAAGAAGCTGACACACAGCACACAAGGAGTGTACAAGATACACAAGACACACAAGCTCAGGTCTGGCGGCTTTTTAGCTACCAAGACTTGCGTGATTTGCGCACCTCGCTTCTTGGAACTTATCAACCGCAAAACGCAGCCCTTGCTCTAAAGGCGGCCCTTATTTTGCATGATTGTGGCTGGCGTATTCCCGATGAGGCCCTGCATGTAGGAGTAGCCAAGACCAAGTGGCCTGGCCGCTTTGAAATAGTTGCAGGAGGAAGTAGCCCTCAAGACTTTGCTTTCGTGGTGGATGGTGCGCATAACCCTCAAGCTGCAGCTGCGCTTGTCGATTCACTTAGTGATGCTTTTCCTGACAGAAAGCCGATCTTTGTTATTGGGGTCATGGAAGATAAGGACTATCCTCGGATGCTTGAGGCTGTTTTGCCCAGTGGAGCTGGCTTTATTGCTTGTGAACCATCCAATCCCCGGGCGCTTTCTGCCGCTAAGTTGGCCCGTGCCATACGCTGGACCGGTCAGGATTTGCTGGGCTGTTCTGCTTGCACCAAGCCCTATGTAGCGCGCAGTATTCAAGATGCTGTCGATGAGGCCTTCCGGCTTGCGGGTGAGAATGGTTTGATTTGTGCCTTTGGAAGTCTTTACATGTTGGCCGATATCAAGGCAGCGGTTCGCGAACGTCTTCAGGCGCTCTCCTGAGAATTTGTGTGTGCTTGCTTATGGCGCTTGTGCTTTGTGCATGGTGGCACTCATTCTAAGGCAGATGATATGAGTAGAGACGATATGAGTGGGACATTATGAGTCCCGCCCATATCGTCTTATGCGTCCGTAGATCAGGCTGATAATGAGCCTGTCATAAAAAGAGGACCAACCTAGCGCTGGCCCTCTTCACGATTATGCAGTCAAAGGACTGTCTATGCGATACGCCAAAGGCAAAGGCTTTATTCCTTGGGAGTAAGCTTGCCATAGCCACCACCACTGCGACGATACAAGACATTAACTTGGTTGGTGTCGCGGTCGGTGTAGACGAAGAAGCTGTGGCCAAGGAGGTCGATTTTCACCAGTGCCTCTTCTTCGGTAAGGGGTTCAAATTCAATTTCCTTTACGCGCAATACGGCATCATCGGCAGAAAGCTCATCCATCAGAGCATCGAAATCGGGCTCGCCAACGCCGACCTCAATGGCCTGGGAGGAAGCTTTTTCGCTTCGCGAGCGACGATCAATTACCTTGGTCTTATACTTGCGTAGCTGGCGGACCACCTTTGCCGATGCCACATCGATGGCGGCATACATGTCCTCCTCGCTTTCTTCTACATGGATGATGTGACCCTTGGTGCGCAGCGTCACTTCACAGGTAGCGGGAAGCGGATTTGCGGGGTTTTTTTCCACCGAAAGAACTACCTCGGCATTAAGCGGGGAAATATCCATGACCTTCATGGAGTTGCCGATCTTTTCTTCGGCATATTGGCGCAGTGCATCAGTTACAAGCATTTTGCGGCCGGTTACGGTAATGGTCATACGATCACCTCTTACCTCGAAACGAATAAAAAAACAGCAGTGAGAGGAAACTTTGTCTGAATCGCTTAGGAAAACGGGCGCTTTACCAAGCGAGATGCAGTAGCTCCTTTCAACATGCTGTGCTTAAAGTCTAGCGCAAAACACCTATGCGTGCAGAGAGTTTTTCCCTCGTTACCCATTCGATACAGGCATTAAATCCGCAGGTGAAAAAGGGGTTAATACCACGCTTCCGTGCGTGTCCATTATCCAGGATTCAGTCGAGCATTTGTTCTTGGTTTGTATAAGCGAGGCTCTTTTCGGGTCTTATTTGCTGGTGGCATTGTTTTTAATCGGCTTTGCCCAAACAGTGAGTATAGGAAGGCTGGGAAGGGACTTTAAACAGGTTCAAAATCTTTGAAGAAGGCTTGGGTACACGTTTGGGGCTATCTGCCTTGGGGAGTGGCGTGCGCTATACTTTAGGGTCATAAATGAGGCGCGTCAGTTTTGATGGCGCACTTTTCTTGTAGGGGAAAGGACGAGGTTGTCATGGGATCAGCCGCAATTGTGTTAGCTGCTGGGGCGGGGACACGCATGAAATCGAAGAAACCCAAGGTGGCTCACGAGGTGCTAGGAAAGCCCATGGTGCGCTGGGTGATCGATGCTGCTCATGAGGCAGGACTTGAACGCATTGTGACCGTTGTGGGACACGAGAAGGACCAGGTTATTCCTCTGGTTGAAGGCGATACCGAAATAGCTGAACAGCACGAGCGTCGTGGTACCGCCGATGCGGTGAACTCCTGTCGTGAACAGCTGGCCAACTTCAAGGGTTCACTTGTCGTGCTTTCAGGGGATTGTCCCTTAATCACCGCATCAACCATTCGAAATCTGGTTGAACTGCGCGAAGAAAATGATGCTGCTGTTGTGGTGCTCACTATGGAGCTGGATGACCCCACCGGCTATGGGCGCATTGTGCGTGATGAAGCAGGCGAGGTTGAGCGCATTGTTGAGCAAAAGGATGCAAGTCCGCAGGAGGCAGCCATTTGCGAATGCAATTCGGGCTTTTACTGTTTTGACGGAAAGGCGCTCTTTGATGCCTTGTTGAAGGTGAGCAATGAAAATGCCCAGGGTGAGTTTTATCTAACCGATGTGCTCTCCATTTGCCGGGAAGAAGGACGCAGCGTCTTGGCGCTGAAGACTTCAGATGCTTCTGAGTGTCTTGGGGTAAATTCTCGGGTGCAGCTTGCTCAGGCCACCAAGTATTTGCAAAAGCGCATTAATACACAGCTGATGGAAGCGGGTGTTACCATGACCGACCCTGATTTGGTTTGGGTTGGTCCTGATGTCAAGGTGGCACGTGATGTAGAGCTTTTGCCCCTTACCTTCTTGTACGGTACAAGCAGTGTAGGGGAGGGTAGCCTTATTGGCCCAAATTCGCGCTTAGTGGACACGGTGGTGGGCTGCGCTTGTGTGGTAGATGAAACAGTAGCCCTAGAATCGGCTATTGATGATGGAGCTACCTGTGGTCCTCGCGCCTACCTGCGTCCAGGTTCTCATTTGTGCGAAGACGCCAAGGCGGGCACCCATGTTGAGATCAAGAAGTCCACGGTGGGTAAGGGCTCGAAGGTGCCGCATCTTAGCTATATTGGCGATGCGCGCATTGGCGAGGGAGTCAATATCGGAGCGGGGTCTATTACCTGCAATTATGATGGTGCAAACAAGCATTCGACGGTTATAGGGGACGGTGCCTTTATCGGCAGCGACACCATGATGGTGGCACCGGTGAAAATTGGCGCAGGGGCCATTGTGGGTGCTGGTTCGGTTATTAGCAAAGATGTTCCCGCCGATGCCCTTGGTATTTCTCGTGCCGAACAGCGTGAGGTAAAGGGTTGGGCAGAAAAGAAGCGTACGCACCTTGGTCTGTCTCGCAAAAAGGAAGAGTAGTACCGCTACAATAGGCACTAAAGGGCACAAGGCCCTCTTAATAGCCCGCAGAGCAACAAAGGAGTGCGCAGAAAATGGCCGAAGAGAGAAACATTCTTCTGTTTTCAGGTTCGGTAAATCGGGGTCTGGCTGATGACATAGCGCGAGAGCTGGAAATGTCCTTGGGAAATGTAAGGCTTGAAAAATTCGCTAATGGCGAGATTTATGCTCGGTATCAAGAAAGCGTGCGTGGCGCGGAGGTCTTCATTATCCAGTCAGTGTGCTCTGGTTCGGGGCTTGATGTAAACGATGCCCTTATGGAGCTGCTTATTATGGCCGATGCTGCCAAGCGTGCTTCGGCCCACAATGTATCAGCGGTTATCACCCATTATGGCTATGCTCGCCAAGATCGCAAGGCGGCTCCACGTGAACCTATCACGGCTAAGCTTGTGGCTGACTTACTTGAGGCTTCGGGGGTTGATAACGTTATTACCATCGACCTGCACCAAGATGCTATTCAGGGCTTTTTTGATATTCCGGTAAATCACATGACTGCCATGCCCATCTTTGTAGACTATTACAAGGCATTAGGCTTTGATGAAGATCAGTTAGTGGTCGTTTCTCCCGATGTGGGACGCGCAAAGGCAGCCAAAAAGTTTTCTACCCTGCTTGATTGTGATATAGCTATCATGCACAAGGATAGGCCCAAGCATAACCAAGCTGAAATTACTGCTCTTATTGGCGATGTAAGCGATAAGATCTGCATCCTCAATGACGATATGATAGATACCGCTGGCTCTTTGGTGGCGGCTGCAAGCACTTTGAAGGCAAAGGGTGCGGCTAAGGTGTATGCCTGTGCTACGCATGGGCTCTTTAGTGGACCGGCCTACGACCGTATTGAAAACTCCTGCATTGAAGAAGTTCTTGTTACCAATGCGGTACCGGTGCCACTTGAGCGCCAAACGGGCAAAATCAAGGTGATGTCGCTGGGCCCCTTATTTGCAAAGACCATTAACAATGTGTATCGAAACGGTTCGGTAGCAAGCTTGTTTGAATAAGGGCTATTGCCGCAAACAAGGCTCCGCATCTTAAGAAAAGCTGCGGGGCCTTTTTAATGCCAAGCATTTGCCGTTTTCGCTACGACTTGTGGCAAAGGACAAAAGGGCACTATAAAGGGGCAGATAGTATTATTGTCGGACCTGGCTTTATGCAGTGATTATTCTGTCAGGCAGTAAGCTGTATTGATGATGGACAAAATAGAAGGTTGGCGGGCATGTTTTTAATAGTGGGTCTGGGAAATCCTGGTGAACAGTATGCACATACCCGTCATAACGCAGGCTTCGATACCATCGATCTAATTGGTGAGGAAGCCGGCGCACGCTATTGGAAGACCGAATGCGGGGCACTTACCGCAAAGGCGGCCTATCACGATATCGACCTAGTTCTTGCTAAGCCACAAAGCTTTATGAATACCTCGGGCGCTCCAGTGAAGCAGCTGTGCAATGCTTACGGTGTAGAACCTGATCATCTACTTATTATTCACGATGAATTGGATATAGCTCCGGGCACTATTCGCGTAAAGTTTGGTGGAGGCCATGCGGGGCACAATGGGCTGCGTTCAATTTGCGACAAATTAGGGACGCGCGATTGGTTTCGGGTGCGCTGCGGTATTGGGCGGCCGCCGGGGCGCATGCCAGTGGTCGACTGGGTGCTTTCTCAGCCAAAAAAAGAAGCCGCCGAAGATTTTGCCCAGTCCTGCGCTTTAGCCTGCGAAGCAAGTCTTTATCTAGTAGAACATGGCTTAGAAAAAACTCAGCAGAAATTCAATTAAACCATCAAGTAAGGTTTGAAAGGATACTAAGGAGCCACCATGGGACTTATTAAATCATTGCGTGGGCAGGTGTATGCTCTTTTCACCATAGTGGTTTTAGTCTGCGCTTTTGGCTCGCTTACCCAAACTGTCATGAATTCCATGTTGGGCGGGGTTGGTGCCGACTTTGGTATTGATGAAGCGGTGGGGCAGTGGCTTACCACCATTTACATGCTGGTTTTAGGCATTACGGTGCCATTGGTTACCTTTCTTTCCTTGAAGTTTTCAACGCGCAATCTCTTGTTTTTGGTTCTTGCAATCTTTTTTACGGGTTCGCTTTTGGCCTTTCTTGCACCTAATTTCTACGTATTAGTATTCGCCCGAGTCTTGCAGGCTGTTGCGGCTGGCATCACCTTGCCCTTGGTGCAATCTATCGCGATGCTGCGCTTCCCGAAGGGGCAAAATGGTACAGCCATGGGTATAGCAGGCATTGCCATGGGCTTTGCGCCAAACATTGGGCCTACTATTGG
>CAYSMG010000001.1:0-17572 GCA_964432045.1 uncultured Eggerthellaceae bacterium | reverse complement strand
TGCAGTTGGTGGTGGGCGCACTGTGCCTGCTGGCCTTTTTCTGGCGGCAAAAACGCATTGAGCATCCGCTTATTAACTTGGGTATTTTTTCTTCGGCACGTTTTCGGGCAAGCTTTGTTATTCAAAACTGTCTCTTTGCTTCCTTTATGGGCATCACACTTATCGTCCCCTTGTGCGTGCAAAACCTGATGGGGGCCAGTGCCTTAGAAGCGGGCATTGTCTTTATTCCTGCGACCATATTAGCTATCGTCTTTAATCCTCTTGCGGGCATCTTGGCCGATAAAATAGGTGCCCGGCGGGTAACTGCTGTAGCAGGAGTACTTTTGTTTCTTGGTGCGGCTTCAATGGCCACAGTTGACGAGAGTACGCCGCTTTGGCTTTTAACCCTTATGCAAACCATTCGAGGTATTGGGGTTAGCTCGCTTATTGGACCTTTGAATTCTTGGGGCTTGTCTCAGTTGCCACATAAGATCATGATGGACGGCAGTGCCTTTTTTGCCTGTGTACGACAGGCCTGCGCCTCCTTCGGTACGGCGCTGATGGTCTTTGCCATTACTGCGCTTGGTGCAATGGCTGAAACAGGTGCGGTACCTGCTGCTTTAGGGTATCAGGTAGCCTTTGGTATTTCGGCTATACTTTCGCTGTGCGTTTTGGTGGGTGCAGTGGCAAAGATCCGCTAAGGCTCACGCCGCCTACTATCAGCAGCGGTTATTTTTGTCGATTGGGATTTTTATTACAGCGGCGCTTTTGTCGCAGCAGCAGTTTTTAGAAAGGGCAAGCGTTGGCGTTTTTGCTGGGCTGTGAGAAGGTGCGGGTAGAGTTTCCCACCAAGACTGTGTTTCGTAGCATGTCTTTGGGGGTAAATGAAGGTGAGCGCATTGGCATTGTGGGGCGCAATGGTGATGGTAAGTCGACCCTCTTAAAGATTTTGGCTGGTGAACTGAGTCCTGATGAGGGTCGTGTGATCCGAAACGGTTCTTTGCGGGTAGGACTGCTGAGCCAAAACGATACCTTATGTGACACCGATACCGTAAAGATGGCCCTCTTAGGTACCATACCCGACTATCAGTGGGCAAAGGATGCCAAGATACGTAGCATATTGTCTGGGCTGGTGTCTGATATCGACTGGGATGTAAAGGTAGCGACCCTTTCTGGCGGGCAGCGCCGCCGGCTTGATTTGGCACGCCTGCTGATAGGCGACTGGGATGTGCTAGCTCTTGACGAACCTACCAACCATCTGGATATACGTGCAATTTGGTGGCTTGCGGGTCATCTGAAGTCACGCTGGAGGGCAGGCGCGGGGGCCTTGTTGGTGGTAACACATGATCGCTGGTTTTTGGATGAGGTATGCCTGTCTATGTGGGAGGTTCACGATGGGCAAACCAATGCCTTTGAAGGCGGTTATTCGGCCTATATTCAGCAGAGGGTTGAACGCGACAGGCTAGCTAGCCTCGCTGAGGAAAAACGGCAAAACACTCTCCGACGCGAGCTTGCTTGGTTAGCGCGAGGAGCCAAGGCGCGCTCCACTAAACCGAAGTTTCGGGTGGAGGCCGCCCGGGCGCTTGTTGCTGATGTGCCTCCTTTACGAAACTCCCTAGAGCTTAAGCGTATGGCCATGGCTCGCCTGGGCAAGCAGGTGGTGGAGCTTAAGGCAGTCAGCCTGCGTTTTGACAGCAAGATAATTCTGGATAAGGTTGACTGGCTTGTGGGCCCCGGTGAACGCATTGGTATTGTGGGAGCAAATGGCGTTGGCAAAACAACGCTGCTTCGTCTTATCCAAGGACTCATTACGCCTGATGAAGGGGCGGTAAAAATAGGCAAGACGGTGCGTTTTGCCGTTTTATCTCAGCATCTTGAGGAACTGGATGCTTATCGTAAGGACCGCGTGCGTGAGCTCATTGGGCGCTATGGTCGACGCACCATGCTAGACGGAAAAGAGACCACGCCTGCTCAGCTGCTTGAACGTCTTGAGTTTTCCCGCTCTGACCTTAATGAGCCAATAGAAGACCTTTCGGGCGGGCAGAAACGCCGCCTTGCACTGATGCTTATTCTGCTGAGCGAGCCCAATGTATTGATCTTAGACGAGCCCGGCAACGATCTTGATACCGATATGCTAGCGGCGATGGAGGGGCTTCTAGACAGCTGGCCGGGCACTTTGCTTTTGGTAACGCATGACCGCTATCTTATGGAGCGAGTGAGCGACCAGCAGTATGCTCTGATAGAGGGCAAGCTTCGCCACCTTCCACGTGGGGTTGAGGAATATCTCGAGTTAACAGAGGAGGCCCAGGTCAAAAAAGGCGGCTTGCAAGAAAAAACGGTAGGGGCATCTTCTGGTAGGGCATTCTCTAAAACGCCTTCTGGTAAGGCGGACTCTGGCAAGGCCTCTTCTGAGAATGTCTCTTTGGGGAGTGCGCCCTCCAGACAGGTTGGACAGCGTCTATCTGGCGGAGAAATTCGCAGGCTTCGAAAAACCCTGGCCTCAAACGAGCGCAAACTAGAGACCTTACGTACCAAAAAGGAGGAGCTTTGCATTCAGATGCAAGAGGAGGATCCTTCCGATTTCGTGGCCCTAGCGAGCATTCAAGCTCAGCTTGACGAGTTGCAAGCGCAGATAGACCTTCTTGAACAAGAGTGGCTTTTAGCTGCAGAGGCCTTGGGGGAGTAGGCGCGCTTCATGGGAGATAAGTTAGGAGCAGGGGGCGCAAAGGGTGTGGCCCGGGGGCATATTCTGGCCTTAGCCACGGTGCTTTTATGGGGTATCACCTTCGTCTCAACAAAGGTTTTGTTGCAGGGCTTAAGTCCTGCCGAGGTATTGGTTTTACGCTTTGTCATAGCCTATGTGGTTCTGTGGATTATTCGTCCGCGTCGCATAGTAGTGTCAAGCTGGAAGCTGGAGCTTTTGTTTGCTGCGGCGGGGATTTCTGGGGTCACTCTCTCTTTTATGATAGAAAATACGGCTCTTACCCTTACCACGGCATCAAATGTGGGGGTTATCAATGCGGCTTCACCTCTGTTTACCGGCCTTATTGCAGCCTATGTGCTAAAAGAAGGACGACTTTCTGCCCGATTTTTCCTAGGTTTTGTTTTGGCCCTCGGGGGTATTGCGCTCATTAGTTTTTCGGGAGCGCAGGGTCAGGAGAGTGTGGCGGTTGATGCCTCGGCCTTTGGTGGAGATACTGATGCAGCCAGCGTGGCGGGCTGTTTGTTGGCTCTAGGAATTCCTCTCATGAGCTCAATCTATTCCAACATCTCAAAGCGTATTTCTCTGCATGGTTTTGATGCCATACTTATAACGCGACGCATGTTTTTTTGGGGACTGGTGGGTATGCTGCCCTTTATCGCAGTGCTTGGCTTTGACCCTGATTGGTCCTTCTTGGCCCAGCCCATTCCCCTTTTAAACCTGGTGTTTTTGGGTTTGGGGGCAAGTGCGGCCTGTTATGCCATGTGGAATGCGTCCCTTAAGATACTCGGCACAGTCCTTACCATGACTTACCAGTATCTGGTACCGGTTATTTCTATTGTGCTTTCGGTTTTGCTGCTGGGTGAGGCGGTGACCTTTTCCATTGTGGCAGGCTGTGCTCTTACCATTATTGGCTTGGTCTTATCGCAAAATTCTACAGGGCGCAAAGCTTGAGGGGGTGCCTAAGACGCAAGATTAAGGACGGGTGTAAGACGCGGGGCCAGGCACTATGTAGAAATCAAAGCAAGGCGTACTATGGCTTAGCAGATCACCCGAGCCTTTTTGCTTCGCGCTGTTCTTTTCGCAGGTGTATTGCTGCGCTTGGTAGGCGTGCCGGCTAAGCCTCTTTAGGAAAAGAGGGTCTTTAGCCAGCACGCCCTGGCGCGTATCTAGCGCTTATTGAAGGGTGTGAGAGTGGCAGGAAGGCTGCCATCCATAATAAGTTTTGGCTCACCTGCTATAAGCGGAAGGAAATAATCGATAGCCTCTTGGGTAATGCCTTGATAATTCGGCAAAATCCACTCGGTGGGGAAGTGTTTTACAAAGTTGGCGAACTCGCTTGCCGGTTTTGCGAAGTAGCGAGCACTGTAATTGCCCTGCTCATCGGTCTCGCGGGCAACACCTACTACCTGGGCAGTAAAGCTGGGGTCAGCGCTGCGCATATGAGCACTAAGTCCCAGTTCATAGGCTTCCGTTACATCGACAAGACTTTGGGCGAAGTTGCTTGAGCGAGCTGCGCGTGAAAGATCTTGCACCACGCCGCGGGGAACAATGCCTGCATCAATAATCATCTGCTTTAGTTGCAGGCCAGCTCCACCCAATACTGCATGGGCAAAGCCGTCGTTTGCACTCTCTCCTGCAGAAAGGTAGGTGCCATCGGCATAGTGGGCACCTTCGCTAATAACAATGTAGCACTCGCCCTTTTCGTCGAACTTCTTTTGCACCTCGGCTAGGAAGGCGTCTTTGTCAAAGTCAACCTCGGGCAGTACCACCAGGTCAACATCGCCACAAACACAGCAGCTTGCTGCCAGCCAGCCGGCATCGCGACCCATGGTTTCAACAATAAAGACCTCGGGACGGGTATAGGCGGCATAGTCAAGGTAGGTAGCGTGCACAATTTGATTGGCTATCTTTGCTGCGCTGGGAAAACCGGGGCAGTGATCCACTGGCACCAGATCGTTGTCGACTGTCTTGGGAATACCCACAAAACGCTGGGGCATATTGTGCTGCTGCGCCCATTCCGACAAGGCATCGACGGTGTCCATAGAGTCGTTACCGCCAATGTAGAACATAAGCTCTATATCATTGGCATCCATCACTTCTACCAGACGCTTAAAGTCGGTATCGTTTCCGCGCTTAAGTTTATAGCGACAGGTACCCAAGGCGCTTGATGGTGTCTGCTTAAGAATTTCAATTTCGCTGCCCGATAAATTTGTCAGGTCGTAGAGCTTGCCCTCTAGCACCCCTTCGATACCGTGCAGACCACCATAGACGTGATCGTAGATGGGGTTTAGCTGGTTGGCGCGAATGACACCCGCAAGGCTTGCGTTGATGACAGCTGTGGGGCCACCGGATTGTGCGACGAGGCAGTTTGCCATGATTGACTCCTGTTCACTTGGGAGAAAACGAGCCTTGGCGCAGTTATAGCTGAAGCACCTGCTCTGTAGACGCTGTCACTATACCATGCCCTAAGTGAGGCTTTGCTCTTGGGCTTGGTGGTGTGTTCTAAGACCGTGGCAAAGGGGAGCAAAGGGAAAAATGGAGAGAAAAGCTTTTCGATATCAACTTTCTTACCGGTAAACCCGAACAGTTCAAGGTAGGTAGCGGTATTGAGCCCGAGCTGTTCAGTAGCGTTTAAAGGCCGCGTTTGGGCATCTGAGCTGTTTTGGGATTGGCTAAAAACAACATCACAATGGCTAACAAAGCACTGACGATGCCCAATATTTCAACCCACATGCCCGATGTTTGGCAGGCCGTGCAATCGCTGCCGCTGCACACACCAATACCTAAAGATGAGCACGTATATGCAGCAAGCAGTGCTGTAAGCATCACTCCCAGCAAGGAAAAACGGCGACCCTCAGTGGTTTTCGCCAAGGTGGCACACAGTGCCATAATGAGACCAGCGAGTCCAATAGCGGGCACGACAAGAAAGGTCCAGTGGCAGCGCATGGGGGTGGTGCCACCTTCTGCGGTAGTAATAGTCATGCCGCAACCGCCGATTAAAACTGACACCAAGACAATGCCAAGCATTAAGAGTACTCCTAGGCAGCCGCAGACAATCCAAAAGGTCTTTTTCACGGTGGTCACTCTTTCTTTTCTTGTTTTTCTTACTGCTGTCTCTTTAATCGTTGTGATTATAGGATAAAAGTCATGATCTAATAGCGGTAAGGTTTCAATATGCGACTTTTGACTTTTGACCTGTGCCTACTTATAACGATATGCTGTTTTGCTACTAGTACAGGGTGTAAACGATCCTTTTTCTAGACGTATACTGCATGATGCTGAATAAAGGCCTACAGGATTGCCTTTTCATGGGGTGGTGCTGAAAAATGTGCTGCGGAGGCTATAGGACTGTAGGGCTATGGGGGCGTGATGCTTATGGGGACTGCGGTACTAGGCTGCAGCATCAGTCTGCGGGACGCAAGGTTGTAGTGGCTACCTCATAGCTTAGCGCACAAAGAAAAGAGGGGACCTTTAGATGGGCTTAGGAAAACTTCTCGACTGTGCCGATGCATATTGGCGTTTTGCGGGAACTTGTACACAGTGTGGTCATTGTGTTGGGGCTTGCAGCTCTCTTAGTAATGCAGGCATGTCTTTGGGGGATATCGCGAAGGCCCTTCTTGATGCTCAGCGCGTTTCATCTACCACCGAAGAACTTGCCCAAAACATTGCAGGCAATACTCAGCTGGTTCAGGCGGTGCGCGCTTGTTTTTTCTGTACCTCCTGTAAAAATACCTGCTTTGCTCATAACGATGTGTGCGACCTGATCTATCACGCGCGGGTTGATTTTCAAAATCTTGGTCTTATTGAACGTGCTGCCTGGAGCAGTGTTTTGGTCGATGAAGAATGGGATATTTTTACGGCCTACCGGGCGATTTATGGCATAGGCTATCTTGATCTAACCAGGCATAAAGCCTACGAGGGCCACGAGGCCCAAGGGGGTTTTAGCACCGCTTTTTTCCCTGGCTGCTCACTTGCGGCCTATGGGTCAGATCTTACTCGCGAGATTTTTCAAACTATGGATGAGCTTTCATCGGGACAGGTCACCATGGTTGACAGCTGCTGTGGATCATCATTGAAAAGTGCAGGCTTTTTTGATCGCGCGGAGGCTTTATGTGATCGCAATGCCGATGAACTTGCTGTGGCGGGGGTACAGGAGCTAGTTTGTGTGTGCCCAGGTTGCGCGAACGATATGAAAAAGACCTTGGAAAAACGTGGGCTAAAGATAGAGGTAAGACTTTTAGCATCCTGGCTCTCTGAGCACGGCTTTAAGCCAAAGCACGCTCTGCCTGAAGGGCCGCTGTGTTTGTCGAAGTCTTGCCAGGACCGCGATGGGAGCTACCTTGAACAGACGCGCGAAGTGCTGGGGCTTGACGAGGATTCGGCCGCTATCTTTCGGGGTTGCTGCGGAGCTGGGGGTGCGGTAAGTGCCTTTGACCCCGCCCGCCAAGAACAGCAGGCCGATTGTAAGCTGTCCTTTGCCCCTGACGGAGCCACTGTCATTTCCATGTGTCCCACCTGTACCTATACCTATGCCTATAGGTTGATGCAGGATCCGCGTTCGGTGCAGAATAAGCACTATACCGAGCTTTTATTCGAGAATCAGTTCGATTGGAATACCACCTTTGCCCAGCTGGGGGGTATGTGGTCGGGCGAGTATGGTCCGTGGTTGGCTCAGGTATTTGCCTAGGGGGTCTTTGGGATGACTGCAAGTGAAACAATTCCTGTGGCCATTATTGGCTATGGTACCGCTGGGGTAAACGCCGCTATTGCCCTGCGAAACGAAGGCTTTACCGGGCGTATTGTGGCCTTTTCTGATACGGAAATTTCTCCCTATAGTCCTATTCTCACCTCCTATTATGTGGCAGGCAGAAAAAGCTATGAGGGGTGTTTTCCCTGGAGTGATGAAGCCTTAGCTGAACTAGAGGTAGAAATACATACAAATTCTGCCATTGTTGATATTGACCCTCAAAGTCATCAACTTACAAACCAAGCAGGCGAGAAGTTTACCTATGAAAAATGCCTCATAAGTGTAGGTGCCCACCCGCTTACCAATGGTTTTCCCATCCAGTGTGCTTACAGGCCTTTGGTATTACGCAGTATGGATGATGCTCAACGCATGAAGGATGCCTTTGCGCGTCCCGGATGCAAAAAGGTGCTCATCAGTGGGGCATCCATGATAGCCCTCAAATGCTTAGAAGCTGCCTTGGCACAGGGCCTGGAAACGACGCTGGTGGGAATGAATGCTCACATTCTGGACTGTAGCGCTTTGCCGGTAGCGGCTAAGCGTTTTGAGCGTGCTCTTAAGGCGCAGGGCGTAAAGTTGCGCCTTGGGCAGACTATTGCTCAGGTGAGGACGCAAAGCGATGCAGACCCTTCGCCCCTAGAGGTAGAGTTTTCCAGCGGTGAGGTGGAGTGCTTCGACGAGATTGTGGTGGCCCATGGGGTGCGAAGTAACTTGTCTTTTATCGCCGAAGGCGCACTTAAGATTGACCAGGCTCTTGTGGTGGATGAATTCATGCGCACAAGCGATCCCGATATCTATGCTGCAGGTGATTGCGCCCAGGCCTTGGAGCTTATTTCTGGCAAGCCACAGGTCTTAGGTATTTGGAAAACGGCAGCGATACAGGGGGCCTGCGCCGGAGCTGTCATCGCCGCTGAACTTGCTGGTTGTGCTCCTGATGCAAAGAAGGCCTATCACGGCGCCATAATGACTAACACCATTGCGGTAAACGATGCTCTTTTTATCTCTGCTGGTGATGTGTTTGGGGAGCAAAAGCGACGAGTTCAGGTGCGCGAAGATGACACTATGACGCTGGTCTGCGTGTTTGAAGATGGCCCCGAAGGCGAGCGTTTGGTGGGCTTTAATTTGGTAAGCGATGTCGATGAGCCTGGTGGTGTAGCCTATGACACGGCTGCCATGCTGTCTCTGCGCATAGAAGAGGCGCATCGTCGCTAGATAGCAGGACAGGCTCTCACCGGCACTTTGGCTGCTAGGCCCGCCGCGCTGTCTCTGAAACAGCGCCACGTAGCCATTGGCTGCCGGACCGGCATCAGCAGGCGGTGGGTAGGCACTGCCTCGCTTTTTGAATTTCTTTGCCTATCTTTTCACTCCAAAAATAGCGCCGCACTTTTTTAAAACTTCTATTCGTTTTAGCTGCTTGGAGTACAATGACCCTTGATGGAAACACAGCTGAGCAAAGAGTTAAAGAGTGTCTCTTTAAGCCAGCTTTGTAAGCTTGAACGGTATAGAAGGGAACCCTGATGGCTGATATCACTGAAGTGGATTACATCTGGAAGAACGGGGAAATGGTCCCCTGGGCCGAGTGCACCACCCACGTACTTTCACACTCCTTGCATTATGGTTCTGCAGTCTTTGAGGGGGCTCGCTGCTATCAAGACCCCGATTCTGGCAAAAGCTATGTGTTTCGCCTGCGTGACCATATGGAGCGCCTGCATCGCAGTTGTAAGATTGCCCAAATCAATCTGTCCTATTCAGTTGATGAACTGTGCCAAGCGACCCTTGATCTTATTCGTAAGAACAACTTAAAGAAGTGCTATGTTCGCCCCTTGGTGTATCACGGCTATGGTGCTATTGGGGTTGATCCAACTGGTGCTGCGGTTGATGTGATTATTGCAGTTTGGCCCTGGGAGGCTTACTTGGGGCCCGAGGCGCTGGAAAATGGCGTGTCGGTGGGTGTATCGTCTTGGCGTCAGCGTTCAAACAACGCCATTCCCCCTTCAATGAAGTCAGCTGCCTCTTACATGAATTCCATTCTGGCAAAGCTCGAGGCAATTCAGCATGGCTATGCTGAGGCAATCATGCTAAACGAGCAGGGTTTAGTGTGCGAGGGTACGGGCGAAAATCTCTTTATCGTACGTGATGGCGTTTTGTCCACCCCTCCGCTTTCCGATGGTATTCTGGAAGGCATTACGCGCGACACTGTGTTGTGCCTTGCTGATGATCTGGAGATTCCTGCAATTGAGGAAAGCCTTACTCGTTCTGATTTGTATGTGGCCGATGAGGTATTCATGACAGGATCTGCAGCCGAGTTGACCCCCATTGGCTCGGTGGATGGTCGTGTGGTAGGCAAGCCGGGTGAGATTACCCGCGCTTTGCAAGAGCGCTTCTTCGATGTGGCCTATGGTCGCATCGAAGAGTATGCCGATTGGCTGGCTGAAGTTTAGTCTTTGCTTTCTATGCTCTGTCTGCGACTTGTGCTTGCAGACAGAGCCTTTTTGTTTTCAGATGTTTTACCTTAGGCCTGCTAGCATAGGATTTTGCTGTTTGCTGGAAGCCTTGCGGGGGTAAGCCCAAGTCTATACAAGGGGAAGATTTTTGCGCATTCAAGTTTACGACTGCACCTTGCGTGATGGCGAACAAGGCGAAGGTATTTCCCTTTCGCTGGAAGACAAGCTGCGCATTGTCAGCCGTTTGGATGAGTTTGGCATTGACGTGGTTGAAGGGGGTTTTCCTGCCTCAAATCCCAAAGACCTTACCTTTTTTAAACAGGTAGCCACCTTGCCACTTAAGCAGCTTCGCATTGCTGCCTTTGGTTCTACCTGCAAAAAGGGTAGTTCTGCCTCTGAAGATCAAGGTCTTGCAGATTTGCTAGCAAGCGGGGCACCCATCGTGACCATTGTGGGAAAAACATGGGATGAGCAGGTAAAACGAGCTCTACAAACCAGCTTGGAAGAGAATCTTCGCATGATAAGCGATTCTGTGTCTTATCTGGTGGCACAAGGGCGTGAGGTAATCTTTGATGCCGAGCACTTCTTCGATGGTTACAAGTCAAACCCTGACTATGCGCTTGCTTGCATAGAGGCAGCAAGTAAGGCTGGGGCCTCATCACTTGACCTATGTGAAACCAATGGTGGTGCCTTGCCGCATGAGGTAGAGGCCATTGTGCACCGAGTGGTCGATGCCTTTTCCCACAAACAAATTGGCATCCATTGTCACAATGATTCTGGCTGCGCAGTGGCAAATACTCTGGCAGCAGTACGGGCGGGCGCACGACAGGTACAGGGCACCATCAATGGCATTGGCGAGCGTGTGGGCAATGCTGATTTGCTGACCATCATTGCTAACTTAGAACTTAAGATGGGTTACGAGTGTGTGGGAGCCGATAATCTGCGTCAGCTTAGTGGGGTGGCGCAGTTTGTGGCGGAATCCTGCAATATGTCGGTGCCGGCACATCAACCCTATGTAGGTTCGGCCGCCTTTGCCCACAAGGGAGGCTTGCATGCAAGTGCAATCGCACGTTTTCGTGAGGCCTACGAACATACTGATCCTGCTCTGGTGGGAAATACTTCGCGCATGCTGGTCAGCGAGCTTGCGGGTAAGGCCTCCCTTGCCCAGAAGGCGGCCAGTTTAGGAATAGACCTAACAAGTAAGCCCGATGCCCTACAAGCAGCTCTTGATGAGGTGAAACGTCGAGAAAACGAGGGTTATTCCTATGAGGTTGCCGATGGCTCTTTGGCCTTGCTTATTAAGCGTCAGCTAGGCGAATACCAGCCTCGCTTTTCCCTTGAGAGCTTCCGGGTTATTGTGGACGATCGCGAAGACACTGGAGCCTTAGCAAAGGATGCCCAAAGCGAGGCAACCATCAAAATTCATGTAGGAAACAAGCGCTTTGTTGCCACCGGTGAAGGGGTTGGTCCTGTTGGCGCACTTGACAATGCCCTGCGCATGGCAATTGGTGAGTTCTACCCACAGGTGGCGGGGATGGAATTGGTGGACTTTAAGGTGCGAATCTTGGACGAAACGACTGGTACCGACGCCATTACCCGCGTGGTGATAACGACCCGCGATGCCCAAGGAAGCTGGGGTACCGTTGGGGTATCGGAAAACATCATTGAAGCATCCTGGAATGCGCTGGTTGATTCTATAGAGTATGGTCTGTTGCGTGCCGAGATGCTTCGGCAGACACCTGCTGTAACAGCTGCTTCGGAATAAGAGAGGACCTCTATTATGGCTGATCTAAGAACGCCTGAAGTGGAAAACCTGTTGCAGGTCTTGGTGAGCTTAGATGACAAGGATGTTGTATTTGCCCTTTTGGAAGACTTGTTCACCCCACGAGAAATAAAGGAAACCTCACAGCGTTTGGCGGTGGCGCGTCTTTTGTCCCAGGGCAGGTCCTATGTGGCAATCGAAAAAGAAACCGGAGCTTCGGCCACTACCATTGCGCGCGTATCAAAGTGTTTGGGATACGGAAGTGGTGGCTACGCTGCCGCACTTGAGGCTTTGGGAGACGCATCCGCCCAAGAAAGAAGCGAAGGTCTCTGCGAGTAGTGTGGGCCGGCTTGCTTGCTGCATATGCTTTCATTTCCTGCAAAATGCCGCAAAAAAAATATCGACGGGCGAGGAGGGAATTCGCCCGTCGACTGAGCTGACCAACTAAGGCATCAATTTAATTAGCCTTCAATGGCAATAGTGCGCTTTTCTTCCAGTTTGGGCTGTTCTTGCTTCTTAGGGATATCGATAAGCAAGGTGCCGTTCTCAAAGCGAGCCTTGATATCGCTTTCCTCTACCTCATCCCCTACATAGAAGGTACGGCTGCACTTGCCGCTGAATCGCTCCTTGCGGATAAAGGTGCCCTTTTCATCCTTATCCTCGGTTTCTGTTTTGGTCTGAGCTGTGATGGTGAGGTAGCCTTCCTTAAGCTCGGCCTGGACATCTTCCTTCTTAAAGCCCGGAAGATCAATCGTCATCTGGAAACCGCCATTCTTCTCTTTGATGTCAGTACGCATCAAAGAAGACGTTTGCGTGGACGAGGCAGGGCCATCAAAGAAAGCCTCAAAGGGGTCCAACATAAAATCGCTTAACAGACTGCGGTTTCTACGAGGTACTAACATGGCCATAACAATCATCTCCTTAAATAGGTGGGGCTTTTGGTTTAAGGCTTGGGTACCTGCTGCCTTGTTTTCAAGCCCCGTTTCTTGGTTCGACTATGTTTTACTGCGCAAAATTAGCACTGTCAAGCCGAGAGTGCTAATTGCACCGTTCTGTTACTTTTTTGACGCAGGAGAAGATCAATCGAGGCTTATAGGACAAATGTGTGTCCAATTTTGGGGTATTGATGCAGGTCAATACCGGCTATAACCATCAAATACCTTTAAAACAAAAAGGCCGCCCTGATGAAGGACGGCCTTTTTTCTGCAAGCTTATCGCTTAGGGGATCTTGCAAATAGCAAAAGTGCTTAAGTTTAGAACTTCTTGAAGGCAGCCTTTTTGGCAAAGCAGATGGGGCATACCTCAAAATCGTCACCCTTGTGGATGTAGCCACAAACCGGACACAGATAGTAATCATCGTCATCGGCGGCATCGATGTTGTTGTAAGCCTCCATATAGCGCTCGGCATGTACCGACTCAGCCAGCTTGGCGCGGGTAAATACCTGAATAGCCTTGGTCTGACCCTCTTCTTGTGCCTTCTTGATAAAAGCAGGATACATGTCAGAGGTCTCGTAGATCTCACCGTTGGCAGCAGCAATAAGGTTCAGGTCGCAGGCTTCAACAGCTACCGGCTCGGCCACAGGTTTTTCCCAATTGGGATCTTCTTCGCACACCAGCTTGTATTCCATGGCGATGTGAATTTGCTCGGCGGCCGAAGTGGCGCGGAACAAGCGAGCAATCTGGCTGTAGCCAGCCTCATCGGCAGCTTCAGCAAAGGCGGCATACTTGGCAGAAGCGCCCGTCTCGCCGCATACTGCGGCCTTCAGATTTTCAAGTGTGGTACCTACTGTTGTGGTGCTACTAGATACCACGTTGAAGTTGGTGGAGTTTTCAGCAGTGGGAAGTTCGGAACGCACGTTCATAAGGTGACACTCCTTCTATATTATTCTCGTCTCTATCCCTCTTACCGATCTCTTATTGAGAATCAGTATCATTAAGCATCTTAGCGCGTAGGACTTGGCGACGCAAGCAATGAGTCTGAAGCAAAATAAACCTACGCTGAACGTTCATAATTGCGACCTAGCTTGTACGTCCCTGTCTTGCGCTTTATTTACCCAAGACTATTCGCTACGTAAGGCCTCTACAGGATCTTTTCGGCTGGCGCTTGAGGCGGGGAAAAGTCCCGCAATAAAGGTGAGCAGCACACTGATGAGTACCAGTACCACGGCAGCTGTGACGGGTAGCTGTGCGATGTTAGATGCATCGAAGAGGGCATAGATAATCGCGCTTGCCGGGATACACAAAAGAGCGGTAATGCCTACGCCTAGCAAGCCTGCCACCAGGCCTTCTATGATAGTTTCTGCATTAAACACCCGGCTAATGTCCCCCTTGCTTGCTCCAATGGCGCGCAGAATGCCAATTTCCTTGCGGCGCTCTAAGACGCTGATGTAGGTAATAACTCCAATCATGATGGAGCTTACTATCAATGAAATAGCCACAAAGGCAATAAGCACATAGCTAATCATGTCGATGATGGTAGTGACTGAAGACATAAGGGTACCCACAATATCGGTATAGGTGATGACCTTATCATCAGAGCCCTCTGCTTCCATCTGGGCATTGTAGTTATCTAGTATGGCAATAACCTGTTCTTTGCTTTCGAAGTCAATGGGGTAGATATCTATCCCTGAAGGCTCATCGGGGTCAGCATAGCCCAACTGGGCCAGATTGTTGGCATAGCTCGATTCAGTGGAGCCCATCAGCGATAAGATCAGCTCGCTGAGGTCACTTTCGTCCATGTTGATCTGGAATGCATTGGCGAAGGCATCCTCGTCAATATTCATAGCATTTGCCATATTGGTAGCTAGGGTGCTCATGGTGCTTTCCATGGCGGCACTAATTTGCTGCTCAAGAGCGCTTCCCATCTGACTCATAAGGCTGCTGAGTGTTTGGCTCATATAGCTTTGTATGGCTGTCTGCAGCTGGGTTTGCAAGGCCTGTGATAGGGCGGCAGCAATTTGGGGAATCACCTGCTCTTGGATAGCACTTCCCAGCTGTTGCTGAATTTGCTGGGCAATGTCCTCTTCCATGCCGCTTACGTCTATAGCGCCTTGGATATCCTGTTCAAGCTGTTCTTGGGCCTCGTCGGTTTGCATATAGGCTTCAAAAGCTGCATCGAGGCTTTCGTAATCATCAGCGTTTTCGCCACACCAGGTGAAGAAGCTTTGCATCAAAGAACCCATGGCATCGGCCAGCTCTTCGGAATCTATCGTGGGTGATTCGCCTTCAAAGGAAAGGTCCAGGCCGCTCAGGTCAAAGCTTAAATCTTCCAAGTTAAGCTGGCTGGAGTCAATCTGAAGAGAAGAGGCATCAAAGCTAGACAGACTGCTTGTATCGATGCTGACTGAGGACAGGTCAAGGTCTATATCTCCCAAATCAGCACTTAAGGCGCTCTCATCAATACTGAAGGCTGCTTGCAAAGCGCTTTCGTCGATGGTAAACAGCGACTCCATGCTAAAGCTTGACTCATCTTCATCTTCTTCACCAAATGCCTGGCCGGTAAAGACATTGATGTCGGGGTTGGCCAGCTGGTCTTGAACGATCTGGCTGGCTGCGGCCTGGGCAATGACGTAGTCGGTCAAAGATGAGGGATAGTTAATACCAGCTGACAGCATAGAGGCCGTGGCATCTTCTTTGGGCTGCACAATGCCTACGATAGTGAGGTCTTCGCCGTTTTCAATCAGCTCACGCATGTAGTCGGAATCATCGGTCTTATCGAGCCAAATTCCATATTCGCTGTCGTATTGGTAATAGTCGCAGGCATTAACCAGCTTAAAACTAATGTTTAAAATTTCGTCATAAGAAGGGTTACTAATATCGCTGGGGGCTTCTACCTCTTCTTCGGTGACAAACTGGTTCACCATATCTTCAAGTTCGTCGTAATCGCGCAGGCCTAAGGTATAGAGCAAAAAGTCACTCATGCCGCCTGAGCTAGTTAGTACCAACACGCACTCGTTGTAGCTTTCAGGCCAGCGTCCGGCCTTCACCTCATACTGGTCAAGATACAGGTCTTCCTCACTTGGCATTTCGTAGAAAACATCGGTGCTCATGGCAGAGCTCATGAGGCTGTTTGAGCTGGTGGTAGAACCTATGCCCAAGGAGGTAAAGGAGGTATCGGGGTTTACCTGGTGAATAGTCTCGGTATCGGAACTATAGATTTGTGGGGTGACATCGTAGGAATACTCAATGGTGGAAACGTATTCCTCTATACCGCTTTCGCCACTATCGAGATATTCCTTAAGTGATGCCAGGTCGTTGCTGGTGACGCTTGAAAGCATGTTGGTAATCATGTTAACCACATGCACCGAATCTTCGTCTTCGTCTGCATTGGCGCTTGCAATTTCTGAACCAGTGCCCACCAACAGAGAAGTCATGTCAAAACCGCTGCTTTGAATTTGTAAGGGGTATTCCGATAAGGTTTCTTCCTCAACGTTGGCAATGTAGGCGTTAACGCCATTTGCCAAAGACAAAATAGCTGCAATTCCAATAATGCCAATAGAGCCAGCAAAGGCCGTCATGATGGTTCGGCCTTTCTTGGTCATGAGGTTGTTAAAGGAAAGCCCCAGTGCAGTAAGAAAACCCATGCGGGTGCGGCTCACCTTTTTATTGGAAATACGGGAAAGATCTTCTGCGCTGGGAGTGTAGGGGTCGGTATCCGAGCGAATGACGCCATCGGAAAGGTTCACGATACGGGTGGCGTAGTTTTCGGCAAGCTCGGAGTTATGGGTGACCATAACTACCAGGCGATCCCGCGCTATTTTGGTAAGCAGCTCCATAATTTGGACGCTGGTTTTTGAATCGAGTGCGCCGGTAGGTTCGTCGGCAAGCAGGATTTCGGGGTTGTTGATAAGAGCACGGGCAATTGCCACACGCTGCATCTGTCCACCCGAAAGCTGGCTGGGCTTTTTGTTGATATGTTCGCCCAGCCCCACCTCTTCTAAAGCTTCTTTGGCTCGTCTGCGACGCTCATTGCGTGATACCCCCGAAAGGGTAAGAGCAAGCTCAACATTGGCCAGAATGCTCTGGTGGGGAATAAGGTTATAGCTTTGGAAGACAAAGCCTACGCGGTTATTGCGAAAAGTGTCCCAATCACGGTCTTTGTACTGTTTGGTAGAGATTCCATCGATGATTAAATCGCCCGAATCATAATGATCCAGTCCGCCAACAATGTTGAGCAGGGTGGTTTTGCCCGAACCTGAAGGTCCTAAAATGGCTACAAACTCATTGTCGCGAAAGGACACCGATACATCGTTTAAGGCAACTTGGGTGAAATTGCCGCTTATGTAGGACTTAGAAATATTTTGCAGCTGAAGCATAAAGTGCCTTTCAAGGTTTTATATCAATGTGCGTTCGCGTTTTTCGGCGCAAGCTGTTTTAGGCCTTGCGTAGAAAGGCAAGGTAACCACAGTAGGCCTCATAAATATCGGCCTTGCTGGTTACCTCCCAGGGTGCATGCATAGACAAAACCGCCACGCCGGAATCGATGACATCCATGCCATACTTAGCGGGGATATAGGCAATGGTTCCGCCGCCGCCTGCGTCAACCTTGCCAAGCTCTGCCGTTTGGAATGACACCTTGGCATCGTCCATAACACGGCGCACGCGCGCTACATATTCTGCCGAGGCATCGTTTGAACCGCTTTTGCCCCGGCTGCCAGTGTACTTGTTAAACACCAGGCCACGCCCCAAATAGGCCGAGTTTTTCGCTTCGAATACGCTGGCATAGGCTGGGTCAAAGCCGGCTGAAACGTCCGAGGACAGCATCTGGCTTGCCGCTAAACCGCGGCGCAACGGCAAGGCCCCCTCTTCGCCGGCAAGGGCCATCACCTCTGCTATGGTATTTTCAAAAAACTGCGAGGCCATGCCCGTTGCCCCGACGCTTCCAATTTCCTCTTTGTCTACCAAAACGCATACGGCACTGCGCTCGGGTATCTCATTGG